>JACAEL010000040.1 GCA_013388835.1 Candidatus Thorarchaeota archaeon
CCTCTGTCTGTTTCAAGCCATGGACATGGAAACGACATCTCTTGGCGGTCAGCGGTCAGACCATCAGCTACCTGTTGCCGACGTTCTTCTTGATGGCCGCCCACATCCTGTGGTACTTCTCCACGATGGGCCAGCTCGAGGTCAACTTTGCGCTAGCGGGGATGGTCTTCATGTCTCTCGGTGAGGAGTCAGGTCTCACACTTCTGGAGCCTGTCCTTCTTGCAGTTGGCACCGCAGCAGCAGGTCTGGTCGGTGACTTGGCGGGTCGAAAGAGTGCATTCAGCCTGGCCGTACTGATGGTCGGTCTCCTCTCTATCTTTGGCTCTCTGTTCTACGGCATTGAGGTCTCTGGTTCGAGCGAACCAGTCGTATGGGTAAATGCTGCGGCTCTTCTGAGTGTGGAGCGCTTTATCGAGGGATTCCTGCTGGGGCTCTGTGTCCTGCTCATCTGGACCGAGCTTGGTTCGCCCAAGAACCGCGGCCGACGACTGTCATTGGTCTGGCTTCTCTTCATTGGTTACTTTGCTCTCTTCTCTGCTGTCGAGCTGGGAGCATTTGGATGGCACATTCCGTCTGCTGTGACGCAGGCCGGGCAGCAGTTTGCTGTCCTGTCCTCTCTGATTGCTCTGTACTTCAATGGGAACACTCCGGTCCTCATGGGCCGAGAGATTGAGATGGAGGAGCTATCACTCGACTTTGACGAGGACATGGTGAAGCAGACGGTTGACTCATTCATTGGAACTCATGACATCGAGTCGGTTCGAAGCCAGGTGGAGATACTTGAGACAACAAAGGAGCTCTCGGACGCTGAGATGAAGGAGATTCTGGGAGAGGACATTCACCAGCCGGGGTCTCTCAGGACAATGCCAGGAGTAGGCGCAAGGATGGAGGAGCGTCTCACCGCAGCAGGTTACTCCTCCATTGCTCAGCTGGCGGGTGAGACTCCCGCGAGGCTTGTATCCAGGGTCAAGGGTCTTGGCAATGCGCAGGCAGAGAAGATCATCCGCGCAGCCCGCGAGACTATCAAGGAGGCTGCCAGGTCATCTGAGAAGTCGTGAAATTGTCATTCCGCCGCCATCAGTCTGAATCGACGCATCCTCGTGTCATGACTCACTCGTCTTCAGTAGAGCGTCGTTGGTCTTCTCAACCTCTCTTGCTTCATCCGCCAGGCGTGCGGCAGCCCTGAGTAGCTCGTGCGCAGCAGTCGCCAACAGAGTGCATCGCTCCTTCTCCTTCTCTCGGAAGCATGCTTCGGTGGTCAACGTGGCGACCGACTCGGTCATCTGAAGTGCTGCGTACGCCTTTGCTCTGGCATACGGATTATGGAAGCCTGCGTTCTTGATACAGTCCTCCTTCGTCGTGTGAAGCTTGGGCATCTCGGGCTCCTTGCCCTGCGCCAGACTTTGCACGATTCCATCTATGGTGCGGCGCAGCAACCTCACAACGCCAGTGACGGACAGGACTCTGAGCAGGTCCGAGTTGAACAACACCATCTCCGTGGCGTCCAGTGTTTCCTTTCTGGCGCCTATCATTGGGTCCATGGGCAGTATCACAAAGCCCTGTCTCGGATGGGCTGTTGTCTTCTTTTCTCCATCTGCGTCCTTCTTCTGAAATGCCTTCAGGGAGGGCCCGTCTCCGACTGTTAGGGCTGCGATGTTCGCCTCGTGGAATCGGTCTCTTGCTAATGTGGGTCCGGGCAGGGCTGCATTGGGACTGACCAAAACGGCAAGGTCCGGTGACCATCGCAGTGCATCATCGATACTCTCTCTGCAGAACTCGGGCAGCAGCTTGGAGCCGCTCGAAAAGGCCCGCACTTCGATGTCCTTTCGCTGTGCTCTCTCGTCCAGCAGGTATTCAAGCAAGGGTGCCGCTCCTATGCACCCCATCTTCAGAACGGCCACCTTCACCTTTCGCTCGTCCATCTGGTTCACACTTGACGGCGTCGATGTGGCACGAAAAAACCATTGTGGTCGTTCAGTGCTTCTTGCGTCTGTCTATCTTGGATGCATACGAGAGTCCGGTGCCACCAAGTATGTCAACGTTCCCAAGCCGCCTCCCGCAGACTGTACATGTCAGAGCGATTCGTGGGTCCGGCGACGCCCTGCCACACTCCTGACACAGGACTTCCACATCTAGGACCGCAAGGTCTGACACTTTCATGGGCGCCTTACAGTACTGACAACACACCTCCGTGAGATCGTCAGGAATCAGAGCCTGAGTCCTGTTGCCGCAGTGTTGGCAATAGACTGCATATACCTTGTAGAGGTCCTTGCTGTCACAGCTGGGACAGGTCAAGCTTACCTCCACCTCACTGCTTCCACACTGCCTACACTGGACTCTGCGTCCGTAGGTTCTCGGAACCAGCAAGCCTGCCGCTGCAAGGTCACGCAGTGTCCGTTCATTCTCCTCGTGGTCGCTCCCAAGGTACTTTGCTGCAGCAGGATAGGTAGATGCCGCCCTGAGAATGTGACGCGGGTGCAGGGCGTCCAGTCTCCCTTCCACGAGGTCGTCAATCATCCGGCGGACCTCAGGTCTTGCAAGTAGCTCGTCATAGGTTGAGCTCCTCATGAGTCGTTTGAGCCCGTCGAAGGCGGCATGAATCTCGGTGTCCCAGTCCTCGCTGTTGAAGTCAATGTCCTTCGCCACACGGACGAGGTTTCGTTCTACAACCTGAGGGTCCTCGTCCTTGTCTAGCAAAACGCCAATGCAGTTCGGGGCCTCCATAAGCGACACTACCAGCCCTCTTCCAAGGTTTGTGTACCCAATTCTTGCCTCTTGGTTTACACCATGGCCGAGAAATACAGCAAGGGCCTCATCCCCGGTGAGCGCGAATCCGTCCGGACTTGCTCTGCCGACGAGAGGACCGAGCGTGTCGTCCCACCAGATGGCAAACATGGCTTGTGGCAAGGATAGACCCTCAATTCTGTGTTTGAAGTGCCCGTCTGTCATGCTGCGTCGGTCGTTTAATAGGATATGTCCTACAGACCACCGTTCGAGTCTGTCACCTTGATGCGACCTTGGTGGCGCAGACGCGGGGATTCGGTAGCCCCTCGCAGTCCTCATCACATGTGTATGGTCCTGCGGTCCGTCACCTGATGACTCTGAGCCCGTATCACATTGAGTCAGTCCCTCTGTGAGCATTCACACGCGCCTGTAGACCACCTTGTGAGTCGCCATCCTCACTCCAAACTTCAGACAGGGACAGACATTGAACCACCGAAGAGTATAAAACTCAAGTACTTGGCTCGACGGCTCACTCTACGTGTATGGACGTGTACCAGATGGCTCACAGGTGCATCAGTGTTGGCTTCATGGCGCTTCTGCTTTGGTTGATTGTCTCTCCAATACCCCTAGGACTTGCACCGGCTAGAAGCCTTTATGCTGAGGGGCCGAGTCTTCTCCTGTCCGCACCCACAATCGACAGCCCCCCTGACCTGACATTTGAGAACAACACTCGTGGCAAGACTATCAACTGGAATGCCACAGACCCAAGCCCAAAGAACTACACGATCTCACGGAACGGCACAACGTTTGTGTCTATGTCGTGGAGCGGAATTCCCATATCAGTGGCTCTTGACCATCTATACACGCAGAATCTTGTCACAGTACTTCCAATCACCTTCGTATTCACTTGCACTGTCTTCAACACCAAGAACGAGTCTGCCTCCGACTCTGTCAACGTGTTCATTCTGCCAGACGAGACCGCACCTGTCATCGTTGCTCCTGACAACTTCTCCTACGAGGCTGGCAGCTTCGACCACTTCATCAAGTGGAATATCACGGAGCCCAACCCAGACTTCTACAACATCACCAGAACCTCAAACGACACGACAAGCACCTTCGCAAAGATTGCCTCCGGCAGCTGGGATGGCGGCAACATAAGCATCAGGGTGGATGGTCTGAATGCCACAAGGTGGTACCTCTATTGCCTCTTTGTCAACGACACACTCGGTCACAACTCCACATCATATGTCAATGTCACAGTCTTTGCAGACGTGACTCCACCAACAGTGACGTCCCCCGATGACATTGCACTGGAGTACGGCAAGCGCGGTCTGAAACTGCAGTGGACCGTCTACGACAGCAATCCGAAGAACTACAGCATTCTGGCGTTCATTCAGTTCTTCAATGGCTCCTATGGTAACACGACTGACTCACGATACCACACTCCTCAGAACATAACTCAACCAGATTGGACACTCCACAATGCCGCTGGCGATCCACTGTGGGTCACGTTGGACTTCCTGTATGTCGGCAACTACACATTCACAATCCTGTTGTTCGACAAGTTTGCGCGTTCTACCAACGACACGGTGCAAGTCCGAGTGTATCCCGACATTCGATCGCCTGAGGTCAATGCCACTTCGGACTACTCGTACGAAGAAGGCCACACTGGCAACAAGGTAAACTGGACAATCGATGAGACCAATCCTCGCTCGTACAACATGACCCGGAATGGGACGCTATTGATGGCAGGTGCGTGGCGTGGAGAGAACTTCTCAATCTCTGCGGACCGACTGGCTGTAGGTGTGTACGTGTATAACTTGACTCTGGTAGACTTCTTCTTCCAGACCACCATTAGCATTGTCACAGTGACTGTGACGCCTGATGCTCATCCGCCTCATGTGGCGCAGGTTCGTGTCTTGCAGTCATTCAGAGACCCTGGCCTCACGAACCTCACCGTTCAGGCCTACGTTTCTGACCTCAACAACGTCAGTCAGGTGGTTGTCTACTGGGGCACCGACCCAAGCAATCCTGTCAGCAAGAACATGACTCAAGCGTGGGGCGCTCTGTACACTGCGAATCTCGGCGCATACCCCGTTGGAGTACAGGTCTGGTACCGGGTGGTGGGCTACGACAACTCCTCAGTCCGCAACAGCTTCGCCTCGGAGTGGACATACGTCACCGTCGTGAGTCATGTGGAACCTGACCCGCAGGGGCTCATTGGGGCGGCCCTTGGCTCTGTGGGGATACTCGCTCTGCTGGTGGTCTTGTCTATATACTTCAGGACAAGGACCCGCTAGCGTGTCAGGTTTCCCATCCGACGAAGCACCTCTACTGGGACACATTCGCGATTGATGTGCGTGACCTCTATTAGTTCCACGTCTGGTCTTCTCCTTACGGAGTCCAAGAAAGGATCTCGTCGCATCTGGATGGTGCCCAGTACGCGCCCTGTGCCGAGGCACTCACTCACTTCCTCGACGAACCGAGGAGAACAGAGTTCCATTCGGGCGATTTCATCTACCACTATCGTCTTCCCTGAGAGCCTAGCTCTCTTCATTGAGGGCACTGCGATGGTCTCAATGTCAGCCAGGTTGACACTGTATTTGCCGACGGTGGGCCCTCTGACCCCGGACACATGGGCGAGTAGGCCTCTAACACCAGTGAGCGTGGTGATTCCGAAGCCGACTCGGGTGCCCCTCTCACGAATCTCCTCCGAGAAGAACCCGTCTGCTCTGTGGATTCCGAGCTGCTCAACAACCCTCCTCAGGGCTGTGCTCTTCCCCACTCCCGGAGGTCCTGTGAGAAGAATGTTGGTCATTCGATGGCCTTCCTCAAGCTGGACTTCCAACATCCCATGATAGGTGTTCTGGTCTGCTGACAGGGCTCCGCCGGGCGCGGTGAGCGTGCACGCAGTGCTCCACTGACCGATCATGTGACAACGCAGCGTTTCATGCTTGGACTGTCCATTCTCAGCTGCGCAGAATGGGACACAGGAGTCCTGTCGCTCCTAGGAAGCGGTACTGGGGTTTCTCTGCAAGGTCCTGCGACATGTCTAGTCGACCTGCGTCTCTCTGTTCACGTACGGAGGCACATGAGCATCAAGCGGTGATGTCCAAGATTGATTATCTTCTGGGCAGCTGCTGCTGGCCCTTCATGTCCTGTCACTCGGTCTCGTGGGGATGCTCTGACCCAAGGAACGGGACATGAAGACGCCTGTTGGGTTCCGGTGACCAATTGCAGCCTTCGTTTCGGTCCGCAGGTGTCTGACCACAGAGATCTCCCTGCGGCAGACCATTTCGTACAGCTTCTGCACCGCTGTCACTGGGGCAAGACGAGTCATCGGTCCACGTCCCAGTGCCTAGTCGACTGCTCCGTCATATCGTCGTAGTGTGTATGTGCGCATGGCCTTCGATCTGGCCACGGTCTCAATGGTCCGCATCTCCTTCTCGTCGAGCATCTGTGCCTCTATTGACCCGGCTGCAAGAGCCCCTTGAAGAAGACACTCCCCTCTGGCGGACCTGACCAAGACCGTTGTCCATCCATCTTCGGAACCAACGCTCCCGCACGAGATGTCCGCATTCATGCAGGTGAAGTCATGGCAATAGGAGCATGATGACGCAGCGACGGGACTCAGTTCGGAGACCGGCCATTCTTGTACTCCTTCGTCTACCTGAACTTGAAACATCCCCTTTGTAATTGCCCACTTCTTGACTTGCCTGATATCAATCCCGCGCTCTTGCAGGTAGTCCATGAGACCCTTGTGGACGAACGACTCCATGCAGAAGAGCCCAATCTTGAACACACTGAACCTGGGCTCCACCTGAAGGAGGCCCGCAGGATGCGTTTCCATCTTGTGCAGTGCATCCAGGCTGCAGGAAGTGCCCACTACTGCAATGGCTCTGTGTCCTTCCTTGAATGCACGGACTGCTTGCTCGACCACTGGTATGTGCGAGTATACTGATCCCCCGGATTCTCTTGCCTCCTGGGCAGTCCTGACAGTCACAGCTCTGGGGGGCCCACCCTTCGTGTCACGTCTGGCAACCACTGCTGCATCTATTGCTGCCGTGTCGAGCAGGAAGGACAGGAACGCAGTCACTGCCCCACCATCCTGTCTGGGGCCCTCCGTCTTCGACTTCACCTTCCAAGCGCTCCGGAATGGGCCGACCAGCTCCGACCACAGAGAGTACGTACGTGGACAGACCGTATAGCAGATGCCACACGATATACACTCACCAGTCAGTGTAGGCACGTAACGACCCTGACTCACCTCCCCCGTCAGAGCATTGACCGGACAGTTGCCAACGCATGCGCCACACTCTGTGCAGACGCCGGTCTCTACTATTTCCTTGCTGAGTCTCTTAAAGGCCATACGTTTGGTACTGGTCTTCAGCCACAGCTGCGATGTTCTCAATGCGCTTTCCAGTGGTCCACTCATGTTCTCGCTGGCACCAGATGAGATGGAGCACGGCACCGGAATATAGGAGTGTCGGATGATAAGCTCGTGCCGCTGTATCGCAATGCATATCTCACTGCCAGAGGTGTTGCTCTAGGACAACAGAGGCATCTAGAGTGAACCTGACAAGAGAACAGATTGACAAGCTCATTGAGGAGAGCAGAGGCCATCGCTGTAATCCTGTGGAGTGTTGTGTGCAGCTCGTGGCAGTCGCGGACCTCCCCAGCAGGTTTGGCAACTTCCAGATATGTGGCTTTGTGAGCCCATGTGACGGAAAGGAGCATACAGCAATAGTCAAGGGCAATGTGGTGGGACAGGAGGCTGTACTCGCTCGTTTGCATTCTGAGTGCCTCACCGGCGATGTCATGGGGTCAATGAGGTGTGACTGCAGAGAACAGCTCCTCGAGTCATTGAGGCGAATCGAAGCAGAGGGCACTGGAGTCCTGTTGTATCTCCGACAGGAGGGCCGCAACATCGGTCTCACCAACAAGATTCGGGCCTATGCACTTCAGGACCAGGGTGTCGATACTATTGATGCCAACCTCTTGCTTGGCTATCGACCAGACGAGCGAGACTATGGAGTGGCCGCGCACATACTCAATTCGCTGGGAATCAAGTCGATCCGGCTTCTGACAAACAATCCGGAGAAGATTGCACAGCTCAGGGCTCACGGGATAGTAATCACCGAACGCGTGCCTCTGGTAATCCCTTCAGACGTATACAACGAACGATACATCGAGACAAAGGCCCAGCGGGCAGGACACCTCTTCGGCGACTTGGCAGACGTCCGTTCCATTGATGAGATAGACCACTTGACACACAAGTGATTGCCCCTGTGCTTGCTATTCCGCTAGCGGCCGGTCAACTGGTGCTAGGCCACTCTCAGGTCGACCCGGAATATGTTCTTGCCATCCTCCCGCACATAGTCAAGTTTCCCCTTGTATCGGACCACCAGCGTCTTGACAAGAAAGAGCCCTAATCCCAGTCGTCCTCCACTCGGGACGAATGGGTCGAAGATGGCGGACTTCACCTGCTCGGGCAGAGGTGGTCCACTGTCGGCGATAGTGACCCCCGCCCAACCGGGTGTGTCCATCATAATCTCAATCTTGATGGAGGGCTCCGGTTCCGGACTGAACGTGATGCTATTCTTCAGCAGGTTTACGAACACTTGAGGCCCAAGTTCATCAGCCAGCACGAAGATCTCGGAAGAGGGTGGATTGAAGACGAACAGGGCGCTCCTCTGCGGTTGCATCTTGGAGACCATCTCCAACGCAGAGACAATCATGTCGCAGAGTCCGACTCGCTTGGTGACTGTCTTCTCTCCGCTCTTGACCTGTGCCATCTCAGTTATCCGAGCGATGATTGTCGCTGTCCTCTCCACAAGCGACCTGATTGCTTCTTCACATTCCCGGCTGTTGCCCTCTGGCAGTTCAAGATACAGCATGATGCTCTGCAGGAGGTTACGCACCTCATGACTCCAGAGATAGAGGTAGAACTCGCTCTCATCCTTGGCGATTCTTGTCTCTCTGGTTCGTTGGAGTACTATCTCGCTGAGAGCAGTCTCTCGTTCAATCGAGAATGCGACGGTCATAGCTATCGCCACGAAGAGAAGGCCTTCGGTTCCTGCGGCCATCGCCACAAGACTGCCCAATGATGTCCCAGGTCCACTGGGTATCGTGACATAGGCTGTAGTGACCATGAGCATGGAAATCGCCATGAGGACTGCAAGGGGGAGCGGCGTTCTTCGTTTTCGGAACTCCAGCCACCATGCATAGCTGGCTGTGAGAATGAACAGGATGCAGATGCTGAGAACGAGAAAGCCCAGCGGAGTGATGCCATGCCCTCTGACTGCTAGTGCGGGAATCTCGACTGGAAGTACGGTGAGGACAATGAAGAGAATGGGCAATACTAGCAGCATTACGACGATGTAGGAGAGGTAGGCCGACCTACCGACCAGTTGCTTTCTGAAGACGAACTCGAGTGCGACACTGGCTGGCACTACAACACCTATCGTGGCGGCAATCATCTGTGACTTCGCAATCGATGTGGGAACTGGCAACAGTCTTGGACCCACCGGATAGCTCAGGGCGAAGAGGAATGAGAGAAACGCTACCAACAGCGTGGCAGTTGACAAAGCCATGTATCTTGTCTGCTTGCCTTGCGAGAACAGTGCCATCCCCAGAGTTGATATGAGTATGCAGATTGCACATGTGCCGCCGACGAGCAAGTGAAGCCACGAAGAGAAGACATATTCATCCAGTGGTATCCATGTCTCATTGTTGATGTAGAATAGCATGTACAGTATCAATGACGCAACATAGAAGAGCTTCAGACACCGCTCGGTGTCACACACGAGTCTCCTTGGCATCCTACATCCTTGGCATTACATCTCTCGCACGCCATCACTGGCTTGTCCCAATGGGATGTTGTGAGTATGTGCGTGACATGATTTAAGCAAATGTGTGCTTGCCACTGCGACCATGATAGGTCAATGAGATCAATATGCTCACTTCCGATGCTGCATGAGACGTCGTCTCATTTGACATAGATAGTCTGAGATGTGCACTCGGAGGGAGTGTGGTCACGAATCTCGTGTGGTCATGCCATGAGTCTACGGAACGACTGGAACGACGACTCTACAATAGAACAGCCATCAGGAATCCTGCATCATCTGAACCACTTGCCTGGAAGAAAAAGTAGAGAAGCCCAGTGTGGGCCTCGGGCTTCTCTGAGACGACCGGCTACTTCTTGCCTTTCCATGCAGGCATCGTTGCCATGTAGTTGTCAACTGCCTTCTCGGCGTCGGATCGCGGGATCTTCTCTCTGTCCATCCAATAAGAGATCATTTCCTCTCGAACAATGCTCCTGGGCTTCAGCGACCCATCCTCGTTGCTACAGTAGACACAGGTCGGGTTGCCCATCTTGTGACCGCCGAACTCCTCGGGTTTGGTCATGGGCATTCCACATGAGATACAGTTCTGAGTCACTTCTTCTAGACCTCACGAACACTGCTTCACGAGTGATTATAAGGTGGTATCCAAAACTATCTAATGGCGGTTCTGCAAATAGCTAGACATGGTTCCACGCGACGGAGTGAGAGATGAGATAATGCTTATCATCGATCGAACTCCGTGTCACGGGTATGAGATAAGGCGACGCCTTCAGCCACTTCTCGGTGACATCGAAATCACAAGGCTCTACCGGATTCTGAAGCAGATGGAGGAAGAGGGTCTCATTGTCTGTTCTGAAACCGAGGGTCCGCATGGTCCTTCTAGGCGAGTATACAGCAAGGGCGAGAAGGGAGAGAGGTATCTTCGGCGACTGCTCAGGGACTCCATGAGGACCATCTTCCACTTTTATGAAGCGTTCAGTGACCATATGCTGGAGAGGTCAATGCAGGACACTGTCAGGGAAGAGTTGCATCCGTGCTCAGGCAAGATACTCGTGTGCAATCTCTCACCGTATGTCAGCGTTGGCGACTCAACACTGAACCTCATCCGCGAGCGAGCTGGAGAGTCCGGGCTGTACGTGGTTGGCGACACTCTGCTGTGGGAACAGAGCGGCGTCAAATGCGGTTCTGTGAAGGGAGAGCCCTGGGACCTGTCCGTTCGGAGCAACTCCTTTGCAGAGTACTGGTTGCTTGGAACACCACCCAGGGCGATGCTTCCGGGCACTATATGTGAAGCGAAGCGCGTACTGATAGAGGACGGTGTGTTTCACCTGAATGCCGGTCTCGTCTTTCTCAACGAAGTGGTCGACGCCGGTCTGGAGTCCTTCATCAAGAACACTGCCGTAATGCTGTTTCCTGAACTGGGTGTGGTTGACGGTGAAGAGATCTGTGAGATTCTTGGGTCTCAGTTCTCGAAGCATGGGACTGTCGTGCTCAGTCCCGGTCTGGTGCAATTCTGGGCTATGAAGCACAGCGAATAGGCACCGTCGGATTACCTCCTACTGATGGTGAACAGGAGTTCAGTTGGACTCCGTCATCCGTCTGTCCCAGCGAAGGGACTGTTCTGTGTCCCGTCAGCTGCGGCGCAGGCATCTGTCAAGCACATCATCATCCGTCGTGTTCAAGATGGACCTGAGGACTGCCGCTATGTGCTGAAGGTCTTCTTCCAGTCGCCTGAGTCTTGCCTCGTACTCCTCGAGTCTTCGGGTCTGGTCCGCAGGTTGTTGTGTGGTCTTCACCTGCATGGGAACCGATGTGTCATCAGTCGTGTTATTCCTCCTCCTGCCGCTTATGATGGTCCAAGTACAGCATAAGCACATCCTCTGCATTGTCCGCCTTGACAAACACAGGGACGTTGTCTAGACCTGTCGCTATGTAGCTTGAGAGAAGCCACGAACCTGGAGGAAACTCGAGGGTCTTATCAAGGATGCTCAGGTCAATCTGGAACGAGCTGCTCACGACTGTCCTATCATATGGTCTGGGTAGCGTGCCCACGAAGAAGGTGTGAAGCTGCTGCAGGATGTTTGTGTTCACGTAGGCAATTCTCTGCGTGGCCACCGCACCTCCAAGTCCATACTTCCTTCCCTGCCTTAGCAGTCGCTCCACTGCCGCACTGCAGTGAGCCAGGTGGCCGCTGGCGTTGTTGGGAATGAACTCCTGCGCCTCGTCGAATACGAACAGAATCTGCGGCCTTATCTCAAAGGACTTCTTTCTCTGGCGCAGAGCCGCTTCGGTGAGTCTTATCACCAACTCGCGGATTATGTCCGGGTCTGCAATCGATATGCATAGCACTCTCTCTGGACCGCCCAGCATCTTCAGCATGTCCTTGACTGTCACTCCCGAGGACGCAGCCGTCCTGCTCCTTGCAATCACAGACTTCAAGGAGTCCCTCGTGGTACCCCACGCGTATAGAGTGGACTTCTCATGCACGTAGAACTTGGCCATTGCATCTTGTGCCTCGGCGTGCAGGTGGTCAACAAACTGCTCGTCTAGCTCGTCGTTCTCTCTCTTGTTCATCCTTGTCATCCAGTCGTATACTGCGTCAATGATCTCATCAATGGCCTGCACATACGTGGGTTTGGACATGTTCTCAGTTCGCATGCTGCGGGCTTCTTCTATGATCGAGTTGTAGGTCGGCACATCGGTAAGTGGCCTGTTGAAGTAGGTGACAACACCTCGTCTGAAGATGTCCTCCAGAATGCCGTTGGCGGCAGGATTGTCCTCAAAGTCTCTTGGCTTCACAATGGACTTTGCGAAACGCGCTCCATCCGATGGGTCTTCCTCGAGGACTATCTTCGACTTGATCTTCGAGTCCATGAAGACATCCGACAGAAGGAAGGGGTACTCGCAAGAGATGTCGAAGAGCACGACCTTTGTATCCTTGGTGTGGTACAGGATGCGTCGGATAAGATTCGAGACAAGGTTACTCTTCCCTCCGCCGGTGAATGAGAACACTCCAAAGTGGTACCTGACAAGCTTGTAGATGTCCACGTAGATTGGTATCTGCTCATCAGACTCGGTGAACATCCTCAACACTCCGACTCTCGGGTCTTTCCTCGGGTCTGGAGACGTGAAATCCTTGTCGAATCCGATTGCCTTCTTGACCCGGTCATTGTATATCAGGTTGACGAGGTCCGAGTGGATTACTTGAACCTTTGAGCCCACGAGCGGGTAGGAGAACCCCTTCCTGAATTCGATGTTGCCATGTTCGTCAAGTATCAGGTCGTAGTTGATAGGTATTGCATCGAGCTGTATCATCATTGTGGACTGGTCATCAGTGGACCAGTCAGTGACCGCTTGCTCAATTATCTCAAGCTGAAGAGGAAAGTAGTGATTGTCACTCACGCCGCCCAGCCCGTAGTGAAGCGGCCAGACCTTCGATACCACCATGACAGTATACCGTTTGATCCTGCTATTGACCGACTTCTTCGAAAAACTCCTGAAGTTCTCTACTGCGAGCAGCATGCCCTCCTCAAGTTGAGCCATGAGTTCCTTGTCATAGCGAACTTTGACCCGGCAGTCGTATCTGGCTGCCGACCCTGCCCACTCGGATGTGTAGGTCGCCGCAACGGGTATTACTTTGGCGAGGACGCCATCGAAGGCTCCATCAAAGTCGGTAAAGAGTGTGATCTTACTCCGTCGTCCGCCTTGTCTGTTCATATTCTGCACGCCTCTCTCTGAATGTACTGAGGTAGAACAAGAAGTCTCGAAGCTCTGGCTTCCTTGAAAGCCAGACACCTGTGCTCTCCACCACTCGCTTGAACTCCCCGTAGTAGAACTTGGCCACCTTGTCTGCAATGTACAGCGGCTTCAGGTGACCGAACAGTTCAGGAATGCTTGCACTGGTCATGCTCTTGAAGACTGTAACGATGAACTCCTGCATCGCGTTCTCTGCCCTGTCGTAGAGTACAACACGCACGTCTTCCGGGTCTTCAGGCTTGTTTCCATAGTCGTGTTTCAGTACGAATGTTGTGCTCTCCTGGTCGTCAATGCCGGGATGCACCAGTCTGTCATAGAGCAGGACATTGCTACGAAGATTCGGTTCGGAACCCGCCTCGGAGAGCTGGAAGTACGACTTCACAAAGGTCGAGTTCAAAGAGACCTGGTTCCTACGCGCGCCTGATATCAGTCCGCTCACTCCGTTGAAGTGCGGGACTGTGGTCTTGAATGCAGTGTCATACTCCATCACTGCCCACGGGACAGGCAATTTGGTCCTCTCTCTCAGTGACACCCACTGAAGTATCATCCTGTCCGTGTCTGGAGTGTCAGCTCCCACGTCTTCAAAGGAGCCTTGGAACCTGTTGGTATAGTTCAGTACGGGTAACAACTGGCGCTTCATGTCCCGGGCTGAAGTGTCCTTGGCTATTCCAACGAGTAGCACGCGGTTCTTCCAGCACATCCTCATGGTCATATACAGGAACATCAGGGACATGAACGCTAGGTCGTTCGTGGTGATCCATCTGCCGTCGATCTTGAACCGTGTCTCGTAGTCCACTGACGGGTCCTCTGAGAACATCCTCTCTGCTACCTGAAGGACAAGTCTCTCTGTCCGCTCCACAACATCCTTGAACTGAGGGACGATTGAGAAGTGCTCTCCCTTTCTTGTGATGATCCTCTTTACGGGATCTCTGTTGCTCATCCCCCGTTCCAAGTCCTTGTCTAGCTTGTACTTCTGTTCTTCGCTCTTGAGGGACAACCGGTCCAGAATCTCCTGTCTGGTCATCGCGCGGGTTGACATCAGTTCCATTATCACGCGCGGCAGGAGGTACTCGCCTCTGGGTGGTGGAGTGCCAAGCACGGGATTGCCGAAGAGCTGTCTTGCATAGACCCAGTCCGTGGCCGTGAACGTCTGTCCATCCACCTTGGCACCTATCAGACCTGCTTCGGAAGTTAGATCCATTCGATACTCCGAGGTCTCTGCGTAGTATGAGGACAGTTCCGATGAACATACTCTGTCCATCAGAAGGATGTCAACGGGGCTGTTTCCACTGACCAGTCTGTAGGCCAGGTAGAACTCCGCCAGTCCCATAAGATAGTCAGCAAACGCGGAGTTGTCAACAATCCACTGGTCGTGATAGGACACGGTTGGGTCCTGAGTCCCAGTCTCGTCCCGACCCAGAATTGTCTGGTCTACTTGGGGCACCTCGTTCACATAGATTGGCAAGACGCTGGATACACCATAGCCGCAGTCATTGAACTCGTCATCGTACGTCACACAGACTCTGCCGTCGCTGGCGACTGACACGTTGCCCTTCGAGAAATACGCACCTGCAAAGAAGACCACCAGGTCGAACACGGGTTCTTTGTAGATGGTGCCGTCCACAGCGGCGAACTTCAGCTCTCGCTTTCTGAAGAAGGAGTCTACAAGCGATAGTGAGACCTTGCCATTTGTGTAGCTTCTGAGGATCTTCCCAAGGAATCTATCATAGACTCCTTCCAGGCTGTCTGCTCTGCTCCTGTAGCTTGAGACCTGCTTCGAGGCACCTTTGAGCAAGAGCTCTCCCGCCTGTTTGAGACGCTTTACTATTGTCGAGCTCTCCTCACTCAAGACGTGAAGTCACCAGCCTCCACATGTCATCTACTTGAATCTACAAAAGCCCAAACATAATAACGTTCCTCGCGTTGACCGAGCTATGGCATTATCAGTCACGGGTGTCCTTCAGTAGCTCCTGGTCTTCGCACTCTGAGGGCTGCGACTACACCGGTGACCGTGAGGATGTTCAGGACTCCGGAGAGACCGTATAGATACCGATAGCTGCCGCTTGCCATGTACACAGCCTGGCCCACCACAGGAGCAAGCAGGTTGGTGGATGACATGAGAAGCTGGAAAGTGCCAAGTGCCCGTCCCTGCCGCTCCCTTCCCACCCCCTCCACTATGAGGCTTCTCTCAGCCCCTATCCAGAGCATCAGTGGGAACGCCCAGAAGACGTTGAGGAGCAACATTGCCAACCAACCCGATCCATAGCTGAAGAGGAGATACACCACTCCGTTCAAGACGACGGCCGCCAAGAGTGCCCGAGACTTGTTCCGGTCTGCGATGCCGCTGGCAGAGTGCATGACAACCACACTTGTTAGAGAGAATGCACTCCAAGTCGCTCCATAGACCGCATCGCTTACGGCCCACTCGTTGACACAGAGCGGACCGAGGTACTGTATTGCCATCCCAAAGGTGAAATAGAAGGGCATCATGCCGGCGACCAGAACCCAGAAGTTGAAGCCTAGACCCCGAATCGACACGACCCCTGCCTGCTTCGCCTCCGTGCGAATCTCCACCGAGAGTGACTCCTTGATGACCAGAGGTGTGGCAGCCATGGCTACCATGGCGCCGACCGCTCCGAACAGCATGAGGTAGACTGGGTCAAGACCGAGAGTGATGAGGACCCCTGCCGTCACCGGACACACTCCGTCGACAAAGAACGCTGGCATCAAGACCATAGTGAACTTGCGTGCTGGGTTGATGCTCTTCTCTGCCGCAATGATATCTGCAGGCATGGCACGCGATATGATGAGTATGAAGCTCCAGCCAAGACTGATCAGCGCATAGGCAAAGGGAAGCCAGGGCCAAACCGGAATGGCGAAGGTCAGGACCAGACCGAGTATCATTGGCACGAAGGCAACGGTCATTGTCTTCCGTCTGCCGATGACATCCGATATCATGCCCGACGCGAGATAGCCGATAAGAGCTGCCATTGTGCCTGCGACAAAGGTGAGGCTCATCTGGTACTCGCCTGTCAGAATCGGCTCGATGAATATGGCGTACCGCCAGGTCCAGATGCTCATTGCGAACTGGGCCATCCCGATCACAATCGCGAGCCGCCACAGGTTCGGAGTCAAGCCGAGTCGCTCCCTTTCTCCTGTTACAGGCTCGATGCGCGTGTCGGGGGAGGTCATTTCAGTACTCACACCTTGCCGTGGCCAGCATCGCATCTGACGTGCTTAATACGATGCCTGTATGTACGAATGCTAGCCACAAGTCTTAAAGTGCAAATGTCCCCTGAAGGCGACACGTTGCAGCTGCCAGTGGTGCTGTTCCAATGCCAATAGTACTTGAGGATGCAGACCTCAATCTCAACCGCGCAGTCACGTTTGAGTGGCTCTACACCAATGGACTGGGCGGTTACGCATCCTCAACAATCGTTGGCCTGAATACGCGTGGATATCATGGTATTCTTGCCTGCTCACTCAGCCCGCCAGTCGACAGATGGGTCACCGTGTCACGTCTTGACGAGGTGGTGGTGACCTCTCAGGGCGAGTGCAACCTGAGCACCGAGCAGACGACCAAAGGTGTTACGCACCGGGGCTATCGGCAGCTGAGGGGCTTCATGATGAACCCACTACCTCAGATGACCTACGGTACCGATTGCTTGACGATGCACAAGACCGTCTTCATGGCATACCGAAGGAACATCACAGTGGTGAACTATGAGTTGTCCACAACTGAGGAGACCGTCTTTACTGTCACTCCATTGCACACAAACAGGCCCCTCCATGCAAGGCCTCCCACCCTTGACTTCACGCCCGAGTACGAGACCATCAATGAACACTCCTATCTTGCCTTCGATGAGAGGCGCAACTCGCCATGGACCATTGTCTACACTCCCGACGCGGAGTTCATGTCCTCGGAGATTCGTGTCACCGAACCACAGGTGTACCGTGAGGACCAAGCTGAAGGATTGCCTTGTATCGAACAGCTATGGATTCCGGGCGTCTTTCACACCATACTGAAGCCCGGTTCTCACTACATCTCGTTTCTGTTTGCTGCGGGTCCCGGCAAGAAGGAGTTGCTGGGAAGTCTGGGCACACTGACTAACGCGACAGTGAAAGACTTTGCAAAGCTGCGCTTTGATGAGTTGCGGCGGCGAAAGGTGCTGAACGACAGGGCGTTCTCTCTCACTGAGAAGCCCCGAGACGAGGACATGGAGTGGCTGGTGTTCAATGCTGACTCGTTCATAGTGGACCGAGCAACATCGAAGGCACGCTCTGTGATTGCAGGGTACCACAGTCTGAAGGACATCGGTCTTGATGCCATGCTGTCACTGACCGGTCTCACCTTGTCCGTCGGTCGATTTCAGGATGCCCGCGAGATACTGACCACCTATGCTCGGCACTCTCGGTATGGTCTTGTTGCCAACGACTTTCCAGAGCGAGGCATTCAACCGGAGTATGACAGCGTTGACGCATCACTGTGGTACATCCTCGCTTTGAGGAACTACGTTCGTGCTACGAGCGATACGGAGTTCCTGTCGGGTCTCATATGGGAGACTGTTGAGTCAATCATCTCCGCCTTCAGACTGGGAACCAAATTCAACATTCACGAGGACCACGATGGGTTGATCTGGTCTGGAATCGAGGGCATCGAGGTCTCATGGATGAACGAGCGCATCTAGGGGTGGGTTGCGACACCGAGGGTCGGGAAGTGCGTCGAGGTCAATGCCCTCTGGTACAATTCACTCATGGCGATCGGCGAGATGCTTGAGGCTCGTGGCTCTGACCCGTACGAATACACTGCGGTCGCCTCGTGGATTCGTGAATCGTTCAACCAAGTGTTCTGGAACCCGGACCTGCAGTGTCTCTACGATGTGGTGACCGACGAAGCGAAGGATGACTCTATTCGTCCAAACCAGATTCTCGCTGTCGGCCTTCCCTTTGAGCTCTTGGACAAGGACAGGGCGAAAGCGGTACTCAAGGTGGTGACGGACGAACTGCTCACTCCTTACGGACTGAGGACCCTCTCGCCCAAGGACCGGAGGTTCGCGCGGGCAGTGACAGGCGGTCCTCGGGCACGGGCAGGAGCTGTTCACCAGGGAGCAGTACATCCGTGGTTGATTGGGCCCTATGTCTCAGCGTACTTGAATGTGCACGGGCGGACTGAAGAGAATCGGGCGTACGCGAAGGAACACTTCTTCCGTCCGGTCCTCAACACCATACGAAGCGGATGCCTTGGCACAATCTCTGACATGTTTGATGGAAGTAAGCCTCATCGAGACCGAGGCTGCGTGTCCAGAGCACGAAGTGTCGCAGAGCTCCTCAGGCTGTACTTTGAGGAGCTGTGACGCTTACGGTTGTCGGGGGTGCACACACGAACAAGAATGACATCGATGATGACCACAACGCGAGTCACTGAGCGGTGGGACGTGAGAGAATGAGTCTGCCAAGAGAAGTGCACTGTGTACCGCTCCCAACAGGACTGCCAGTTGGCCCTGTCAATGCCTACTTGATTGATGGCGATCCAATCACCCTTGTGGACACCGGTCTCAAGAGCGATGAGTCATGGCAAGCTCTCCAGCATCACTTGGCACAGACTGGACATACTGTTGCGGACGTGCGACAGATTCTCATCACGCATGGCCATGTAGACCATGCCGGTCAAGCCGCAAGGATTGTGGCCGCCCAGAAGACAGAGGGACTGACGCCCGCGCAGGTATACATTCACACGGGTGACCTTGAACGAGTCTCAGATTACGATGCGTACATGGAAGCGAGGGCCGACGCGTATGTGAGGGTTGCTAGAGAGTCGGGCGTGTCACAGAGTGGTCTCATGCTGCCATCCCCATCCATGATCATCCGATACTTCCGCGGCATGGGGGAGTCTCTGGAGAGTGTGGTCGGCATCAATGACGGGACGTCCTTCAACACAGGGATTGGGCCCTTGGAGGCCGTATGGACTCCGGGTCACTCGTTTGGGTCAACATGCTATGTCAGCCGCGAACACGGTCTGCTCTTCAGTGGGGACCATGTCTTGTCGGACATCAGCTCGAATCCAAGCATTGACTTTGACTCATTTCAGGACATCGCAATGCTCGTGTACCTGCGTTCGCTTGAGCGGCTTCGTGAGTTCGACGGCTACACGGTCCTGCCGGGACACCGTGACATCATACGTCGGCTTGTCTCACGAATAGACGAGCTCATCGACGACTATGAACGCAAGTTTGACCAGGCAAGACAAGCACTCCGACCAACCCCACTGAGTGTCTATCAGATGTCACGAGTGCTGTATGGCGACTACGGATTCGGACAGATGATACTTGCTCTGGCCGAGACAAATGACATCCTGAAGGTGCTTGAGCGCAGAGGTCAGGCACGGCTCGAAGTCAAGTCCGGCGTGCTGACAGCAAGACTCCCAGACACTGTATGATACATCCAGCTCCTTATTATATACTAGGGTCTAATGATACCTTGCAGTCCAATGGTCCATTTCCATCAGAGAACATGAGGTATCCCTTTGATGGACATTAACCCAGAGCATCCTTCACGCCCGAACACCTTGCCGGTAATCGTGCACTTACAGAGTGGTACAGAGAGTGATGTACAGCCCGGTGAGGCTTGGGTGGCTGGCTTGCTCAATGTGAGGTAACAGACATGAGAAAAGCAGACACACTGACAATAGTGGCACTCCTAGTGACCAGCGTGGCCACCGGTGCCCTAATGGTAAGTGCCCAGTCATCGGAGCCCTTCGTGACGGTCGGTTGGCGGGAAGTGAACCAGTTCACGGAGTTCGAACACACCAATGAGAACTCACAGTGGATCTTTGGTCCACAACCAGTCACAGTGGCCTACTACGAGGCCAACAACACCGACATCAGTCAGAACAAGTATCGGCTTGAGGTGGGCACTGAGTTCATAGTGAACATAACAATCCCGAAGAGCTTCCTTGGTCCGGATGTCGGACTTGAAGCGGTCGTGTTCTGGGGGAAGGGAGTGCTCCCAAGGTCTCCTGTCTTTGCAGTGAGCTACAATGTCACAGCTGACAAGTGGGAGTCATTCGCTTTCCGATACACGCCAGGGTCGGAAGAGCCGGTCGCTAGCGACTTCATGCATCTGGATGTTGCAGAGTCGAGTTACGGAGAGGGAGTGCAGGACCACCAGGTCAGCTTCCACATCACGTATTCGTTGAGCGTAGGTCCGCGTATCCTGATGACCGGGATGCAGGCCGTCGACACACTCAATCGGCCCTCGTCACCGTCTTGGCTGGCTGCAGTGGGTCGGGGTTTCGAGACACCCCCGCTCGGACTTGAGACCGATGTCGACCCTCGTTCATTTGGTCTCACAGAGTACTACTACGCTGAGGTCACTGATCTGTCCGGCAACCTCCTGCATCACGTCGGCTTCTGGGATGAGTTCGTCTTCCACATTCGAGCGAACGTCGAGTTTGGCGAGGTGGTGATCCCGTTCTCATACATCACGATGAATGAGTCGTACTTCCGCGACTACATTATTCACTTGCCGGTCAATCCCTACAGCCTAAGCACATCGTGGACAACCCTCACTGAGCTACCGCCTTTCCTCGTCTTCATCTACGATGGCGGAGTCCCGGAGGTTGCAGCTGGCTTCCTGGACAATGTCAGCTGGCACTGGAGCATTGACGCTCAGATGTGGTATCCATCCTTTGACATTCTGATCAACGAGACGATAGACATCAGCGACTACTACGTCCTCACCGGAACGGAGGTCCTGAACGGCGGGGCGTCTGTGTCGTGGACCGGCTGCTACACTGACAAGACCGACATGAACCCAGATCCACTTTCCGTCGGTGCAACAATCCGACCAGACCCGTTCTTCTGGAGGGTTGAGGACATGAAGGACCAAGCACTTGTGCCACGGCCTGAGATAGTCTCCCACAGCACTGTGCTCCTTGCTTTCATGGACCGTTTCATCGAAGGCTATGTGAAGCGTGATGGAGTCATTGTACACCGGGTCGAGCAGGGCGACATCCTGAATGTGACTCTCGAGATCTATGGTCCTGGTGCTTTGATCAACGGTACGACCTACATTCCTTTCAACATGACACACTCAGGTTATGACTGGGCGGGACTCTATGTACACATCAGACGTGACAACGTCACGCTATGGGTCGAGGGCCAGTCCCGAGGTGAGAATGCCACTCATTACTGGTTGAAGCTGTACCACTACAACATGACTCTGTTCTACGAGAGCCAGACTTTCGATTCCTCAGTGTCTGTCACCACGATAACATACGACAAGGCAACACACGGTGAGGTTGCGTGGACCACAGAGTATCACAACGACTGGCTAACCCTTCATGATGCAGGACTTGTGGTAGGAGCCCAGCACTCGACTGCTTGGTTCGTCCTCACCTTTGAAGACGAGGCTCCCGATATGGTCTTTTCAAGTGCCCATCTGATCTCCGGTTTCCATGCGCTTGGTCAGTGGAATGTGTCCTTGGAGGGTCAGAACAACTGGGTCTTGTATCCTGTCATCGGCCCAAGCTACAACTGGGACGACAACAGTTCATCGGTGGTCGAGACACTAGATGGCAGAGTGCTATGGACTCCCAACCGGTTCATACTGGGTGGTCTCGACCCATGGGAGCCTGAGGCATGGACTGTCACTGATGACGGTGCAATCGACCTTGATGGCAATGAGTTCACGACTGAAGACCAGTACTTCGTCATGCGCACGGGCTACTGGAAGGACTGGGGCAACACGAGCGTCGAGGGAATGATCGTGTCATACGTTCTCGATCCATCTCCGGGCAACAACGGCGATGAGTATCATGCGTCCAACTGGATGGGCGTTGTCGAGATGACAATCGAGTTCGAGGCCAATGAGACCTTCCACTGGTATCATGCCTCCGACTTCACCCCCGTGAACAACTCGGAACTCGCATCCATTCGCACCTTGATGTGGGCAAATGAGACGGCCGGTATACCGAATCCGGGATATCGGTATGTCGCCTGGACAACCACCAGCAGAGTCCTCGATCTGACTCCCCTCACTGGTCTGGACAGCAATGTCTGGACAAACACATGGTTCGCGTGGGGGACTGAGCAGACGTACCGTGTTGCGATATCAGAGACCTCAACCACATGGGCGATGTTCAGAGCCAAATACGCAGGACTGTTGCTCTTCAACGACACTCTTGAGGACGGCGCAGACAGCGCACCTGACTTTGCCATAGTGGACGGGCATGTCGTGACAGAAGAGGTAACACATCTTGTCCTCATCGACTCAGTGGACTCCATTGTCCTTCGCAAGCCGTTTGGTGCGACAAACCAGACCGGCTTGGTGCAAGTGACTCCTGACACACCGGTCGAATTCGGCATCTCCATTGTGGGTGTCAACGTCACAATCTATCCGCTCAGAGTCGAGCACTCTGAAGGCCTTCGAGGAGCATGGGACTTTAGAGAGTCGTTTGAAGGAGCACTCGGTCTCAATCCGGAGCTCTTCGACTATGCCGTGACGCATGCCAGGGTGACACAGATGTCCTTTGACATTCGCTTCACCACGGACATGGTCCAGTACGACCCTGATGACCCGACCAGGTGGAACCATGCTGTATCCTGCAAGATAGACCAGACCTTCGGGAACTGGACTCTTGAGGAGTTCGACAACTCAGTACTTGAGGACCGCAGTCTGGCTGTGAACTTCTTCGGGGTGCTCGCCACAGGTACAAGGTCACAGTACACTGCTAACGGAACGGTCGTGACGGACCCGAACAGCGCCAGCCTGAATGCGTCCTACTACACATTTGGTGCCGCTGACATGCCGTACGCGGAAGTCAGGATGGGTGGACTGCCATACACATACGGCGGCGACGGTCATACCACTGTCTATACATCGGGCTCCTCCACCGCGCCAATCGGTGCCTTCAGCCTGATGTACGAGTCCTCCTCAGGTAGCACTGTGACCGACTGGACCATAGAGGCCTCGATGCTCTTCATGACTGCCGGTTACGAGCACTGGGGCGGCCACGAGATTCTGTGCGACCCCGTGTTCATATCGTATCCGAGCGCCATGCAGACAAGCTACACAACCACCACTGGTGGGACAACTACTGGTACTACGGGTGGAAACGGTGCTGTCATTCTGGTAGCAGCGATTGCTATCATCGTGGTCCTTGGCTGCGCAGCAGTCCGCAGGAAACACTAGTCTGAATGAGAGGGTGCTTCGGCATCCTCTCCTCTCTTTCTTTTCCCTTTCTTATGGTCCCCCAAGTATGACACGCCACGAGGAGGGGAGCGTATCCATCACTCCCGTGGGTTCACTGAGGTAACTGTTATCGAAGCGCATCACGGTCGACCACCCGTGCTTTCCGTATTCATAGCAGGCGCATGCCGCAAAGCCCATCTCGAGCCAGTCTTCCACATCCACACAAATGCGGCTGCGGCCGACCACAAGAGAGTCGAACAGCACGCTCATTGCGGGGTCCGTCACAATGGCAACTACCCCATCACGATACAACTCTGCGATCTTCGTGATACACTCGCCGATCCTCTTTCGGGCTTGTTGACGAGACTCTCCCTTTGGAGTGAGCGGTTGATCCGAGTTCCAGAACTTCAAGACCTGTTCGGGCGATGAACTTCTCAGAGAAACTCCTGACAGGCAGGAACGGCTATCCACCTTCAAGCCGTACTCCTTGGCTATGACGGCCGCAGTCTGGATTGCGCACCTGTCCTCGGCGAAGACTGCGTTGAGAAGGGGCATTACTCTTGAACGGGCCAGCTCGATTGCCTGATTTATTCCTCTCTCACTGAGGTCTCCGTTGTTGTCGTCTGGTTCTGCATGCGTGACAACGTAGACCTGTGTCCTTGGGCCCAGTGCCTTAAGTGGTTCTCCCTTCTGCACCAGTTCGAACATCTCTGAGCCTCGACCGAGCTCCTCACGCAATGCGCACTAATATGTATCGGATGTAGGTCCGTGAGTAAAAACCTTATAGTCAATGCCACCATCGAGTGGCTGAGGAAAGACAATTGCGCGTTACAACTGACAAGATGCGTCACCTTGACGGTCAGCAGTGTTTCATCTGCGGCCGCTATCTTCTCAACAATACGATGGACGACCTAGCGTACGTAGAGATCGTCGTTGGTGGTCCCAGAAGGGCCAAACCTGACAGGTATCACCTGTTTCAGTGCCCGAACTGCGGAAAGATCGGCCACAAGAGATGCTGGTATAATCATGCAGAGAAGAAGGTCGGTGGCGGTATCTTCAGCGCACCAAAAGGGTGGGAGATGAAGTGTCCAAGCTGTGGGCACCTCATTGTGCCTCTTCGGAAGGAGAAGAAAGACTGGGCTCGCGCGTATCAGATTCCCGGGCATCCTGACGAAGAGCTTCTTGAGATCTGGGTCCAAGATGTACACTCCTACAAGTCTGGCTCCATAATCGGCAAGATTGGTTCAGTGATAGGCGGAGTCGGGGCTGCAATCGGTGGAGTGCTTCGAGCTGTCGGACTGGCTTCGCTGACACCATCAGAGAAGACCGCGGTGTCCGATGCTGCACAGCGAGCAGGTAAGACATGGTCTGAGATTGCTCAACAGGTCTTCAGACTCAACATACCTCCCGAACAACGTTCGCAGATACGGGACCTGAGATGCCAACACTGCAATGCACCCCTCAACCCGCCGGGTCAGTTCGACACCGCCATAGTGTGTGAGCATTGTGGCACCGCTCATCTCCTTTGAGAGACCATCCAGTCACCAATGTTCCAGAGGGCTACACTCCAGATGGATATTTATACCGAGTCTACAAGCATCGTACTGCACTTGGAGGTTACACAGAAGTGCCTATCTATCTCGAGTTTAATCAGACGACTTCACAGTTCCAAGAGACAACAAGGACCTCAAGCGATGACTCTGTTCTACTCGTGATTGACGAGTCGCAGAAACGTCTCATCATGAGCGTCCCTCCCAATGTGAGCATGATTGTGCGTCGTGCCGCCGAGCGACAGGCCAGAGGAATCACCAAGTCTGGTTTTCTGTGCAGAGATGGCGGCAGACACGGACGCGACCACGAGCTGGAGGTCGTTGGAGAGGGAGGCAGCCTTCCGGACCGCCTGACTCGCAGCCCACGAGAAGTCTACTGAGTGTTGCCAAGTGTATACGGCGAATGTATTCTGGGCTGTGCCATCTATAGCATAGCTGCGTCCTTGCACACGGACGCAGCCTTATATATGCGGGGACGGTTGTCCATTTCACGTACTGTCAGGAGCGATAGTGGTGTTCCAGTGTTGTAATGTCAAGTTCTCTGATCTGAGAAGCAAGACCGTATATGACCGTTCGGGCAAGCCGATTGGTCGAGTGGCCGACTTCATTGTGAAGCTCGCTGGAAACAGGGTGGAGCTCAAGTCGCTTGTCATTGCAGGTTCCAAGAAAGAGGAGTTCATGGAGCGCATAGGTCTGAAGCCCGATGACGACCCGGTGTTTCAGCTTGACTGCGTCGACCGCATCGAGAGTGATATCCATCTTGCTGTCGAAGGGTCCTCCCTACGCACGATGCTCGACAGGAGCGCAATGAATGCGGATGACGTGAAGATGTCTGCATTGACAAAGGCCAAGGTAGTTGACTCCGATGATGTGAAAGTGGGTAACGTGATAGACATCTGGTTCGACACCAAGGACAAGATCTGGCTGGTTCTGGGTGGAGGCTTTCTGGAAGAGACACTCGAGAGGATTGGTGCTCAGCCCGACATTGACCTGCTCGTCCCTGAAGAGGCAGTCGAGTCTCTGACCAAGAAGCAGATCAGACTGAAGTGGACGAAGTTCCAGCTGGAGGCCACCTGCAAGAGTGAGTACGAGCGCTATAAGCGAGAGGTAGCGACACGACACGAAGCTGGCAAGGAAGACATTCGCGCTGTCCAGATGCGTCTGACTGGAGCTCCTCCCCGCGGATTCGTCTAGACACTCTAGGGACCTTTGCCCGGACGCAGAGGTCACCCCACAGTCTTTCAAATCACCATGGTCAGCGCACTCTTGAGTGGCCTGTCGGACAGCTGGCAATGACGCTTCGAGGGAGCATCTGTGATTCAGCTAGGCCGCGTATGACGTGTCTGATGTCCGACATTTGCTAAGCACTGTCCCAACTACTCGAATTACCAAGTGACACATTCAATCCTGATGGGGTGTGGAGTTCGGCTGGAGTCTTCTCAGAGGCGAGCAGTGACCTCACGCAGCATGTCTTGAACACGGCCCAGTACGGCACTACGCGGACTAGGCACTCTTTTATCTCCATCTCCTCACAACGAGGTGGAAAGTCACGATGCAAGACCCACAAGGAACCACACCGAGCATGGGACATCAGAAGGGCGCGTCTGTGAAGGACAGCGAGCCGCACAGGTCCCTGACGTATCGACTGCGACTGTTCTTTCACTCTAACAATGTTAGGCTCATCCTTGGTCTAGTTGTGAGCGTCTCTTCCAATCTGCTCCTGGGGACGCTAAGCTTCGGATGGCTGTATCCAGACGGACTGAACTACGTGTCCATGATTGAATACCTCCGAGGACACACAACCACATGGCCACACGCACCCTTCTCCTACCGGGTACTGGTGCCTCTAATTGCAGCGCCTATCCCCCTGTCAGCTGAGACCGCAATGGGCGTTGTCAATGTGTTCTTCCTAACACTCTACGCCACTGTCCTCTACAGGATGTGTCTTGACTCCAGTCAATCCGTCTTGGCCAGCACAGGAGTCCTCTGCGTGTCCTCGTTGACCCTTCCCATTCGGCGGTACGCATTGGCTGCTCTTGTAGATGCCTCTGAGATGTTCTTCCTTGTGTTGGCCGTGTATCTGATCACCAACAAGTACAGGGACCGATATGTGGCTCTGTGTGTTCTCGTCGGTCTCTTGACCAAGGAGACCGTCATACTGGTCTTGGTGTTCTATCTGCTACACAGGCCTTCTGTCAGGACACTTGCACTTCTAGTTGGAGCTGGCGTGTACTCTCTTGCATATCGCTTGGTCGTATTCCATGAGGTGTCACAGACACTGGTCTTTCATCTGAGTATTCTTGAGAGACTGAATGACTGCGCGCTCCATCTACGTGACGGGCTTGGGCCTGTCCTTCTGTTGCTGGTCGCTCTGTACTTCAGCCGGAACAAGACCCAGACGCTGATGCCACAACTGAGGTGGATGCTGCAAGGACTGGTGGCCTTCGCTCCACTTGTGGTACTGGGGCTGTTCTTTGCCTACTTCGACGCGCGCTTCATATGGCCTCTGCACATGTTCCTGCTTCCTGTGTGCGCTGTGGGAGTGTCCGACTTCATCGACTTTCTCCGGCTGAAGACTCACAAAGCCCTAACACAGGTGCCGCAGTCTGCGGGCTCGTGAGCGCATCATGATGACGTCCGCCGATGGTGAATGATGACAGACCACGACAGACTTGACATCATTGCGCCACCTGTCTGGCAGAGGCCGACTCAGTCCCTTGCGAGTGTCCTCATATGAATCCCATGACTATGATGTCCAAGACTGAGTCAAGGTTCTCGTCGGTGATGGAGTAGGCCTCTCTTGCCGTCTGAACGCCGGCCACTCTCTGCTGGTTGTCGAGGTCGCGAGTCGATGACATCAGGCCCAGCCTCCGACCCAAGCGATAGGTGTCCTGCTCCCGTTCGTCTAGGTCAAGAAACTCGTCGATCACGCGCAGTATTCGGTTCTTGTCTTGCGGAAGCACTCCTTCTATCTCCGGGAGCAGGTTAAGTATGTGGTCACTGACAATATGACTGGTCACACCACTGAGTCCCGACACAAACCTTCCTATCTCTCTCACAACTTCCACGTCACTCATAGGTCTGAACTCGCCTGATATCCGAAGCCTGTGCAAAGGTGCTCTGTCCGAGACTGCTACTGTGCGCAGCCGCACAAAGTCCGGGTCAATACGGTTCACTGCGTCTGCTGTCTCGTCCGCATGCTCGTCGGACAGAGTCTTGCCTCCAAGACCGGGCATCACGTATTCGGACAACTCCATGCCTGCGCCCCTGATCTTGCGCCCAGCCTCGATGTGCATGGTCTTGGAAGCACCCTTTCTCATCATCTTGAGGACTCTGTCGGAACCGGACTCTAGCCCAACATGGATTCTGGACAGTCCGGCCTCCTTTAGCGCCGCAAGCTCCGTGGAGCTCATTGCTGCTACAGTGCTTGACCTTGCGTAGGTTGTCACTCTCTCTGTCTGTGGAAACAGGTGCCGCAGGTGTCGCGTCGCTTCAATCACAACATCTGGACCGACGGATAGTGGGTCTGCATCCTGCAGAAAGACTGTCTTCATGCCGTTGAGGTACCACTTGTAGGCAGCATCAAATGATGTGAGTTCCAGAGTTTCGACACTCCGCAAGTAGTCGTCCAGAAGCCGGTCAACGGGACTGTGCACGTCTGGCTGAATCTCTTTCAACTTCTGGATGTGTCTGTTGATGCTGTCAATGTCCCGGAGTACGTGGTCTAGCGGCCTCACAGATGGTGGCCTCCCCTTGTATACCGGACAGAACAGACAACGGTTCCAAGCACAGTTGCGAGTCAGTCTCAAGAGGAGGCTTCCCGCCTCACTGGGTGGTCGGATGGGTCCCTGCTCGAACCCAGCGTACTCATCATGTGCTCCTGACTCGAATGCCATCAGACAATCACACCGTCTTCTGTACGTCCGTCGACCCGGGTTTCAAATGAACTCATGTATGTGAGACGTCCAGCCCCCATCAGGGCTCTTCCTTCAGTGTGAAGAAGCATCCGCAGGTGACGGTCTGTCCCACGCCTTGAATCTTCCTGAGCCGATTCAGTACGAGGTTTCCTATCTCCTCAAGCGAGTTGCCACGGACCTTGAGTATTATGTCCCAGCTACCAGCAACAATGTGCACCTCTGATACACCTTGGATGGCCGCAATCTCCGCCGCTACCTCTTCCTGCGACTTCATCTTCTGAGGCATGTAGGTCACCAGGACTATGGCGGTGACGCCGAGTCCGATGACAGAGTAGTTGGGAACTGCGACGATTCTCTTGATTATGCCCTGCTGCTTCATCCGCTCAATTCGGTATTGCACCGTCGACCTTCTCATTCCCAGTTCCGATGCGATTGCCCTCACGGGTCTTCCCGCATCATGTCTGAGCTCTTCTAGAATCCTCATGTCTTCCTCGTCGAGCATGACTGTCAGACTGCCAAGATGAGGCTATAACCCTTAGCATTCTCTGTCATTCTGCCAATGAGGTTGGCATAATGATTAACTGAAGGGTCAAGGGCCGACTAACCATGACAGACCTTTGTGCCGGTACGGTGCCGGCTGAATCACATCACGAGCGGATTCGAGCTGCAGTTGGGGAGCGCTACAGGACTATCAGGACAGAGCGAGCAAGAACAATCCTCCATGTGCAGCACAGGATCTGCAGGGCAATCCGTGACTTCTTGGACCGAGAGTCGTTCACTGAGTTCCTTGCGCCCATCATTGGACCCGTGACTGACCCGGGTGTGAGAGGGGCGAGGGCTCTCTCCGTGTCATTCTATGGACAGCCCTACGTTGTAATGACCAGCATGATACTCTACAAGCAGATGGCAATAAGCAGCATTCCAAAGATGTACTCGTTCTCACCCAACGTGAGAATCGAGCCGGTTGATGTATGCGACACGGGTCGTCATCTGGCGGAGTTCTATCAGGTCGACCTAGAGGCTGCTGAGACCTCGATGTCTGACATCATGGATCTCGGAGACCGATTACTCTCATCAGTGACAGCGACCATCAAGAGGGAGTGCGCGGCTCAGTTGGAGTTCCTGAACAGGAGCATGATTCCCTCACCAATGCGTCTTCCTAGGATTACGTACTCGCGGGCGCTGGGTCTTCTGGAGAGCCTAGGTACAGAGGTTGAATGGGGATCGGAGATTCCATGGGATGCAGAGCGAGTGTTGTCCAGTCAGTTCTCAACTCCATTCTGGGTCACTGACTACCCGGTGGGGTCCAGGGGCTTCTACTATCTCGTGGACCCAAGTGACCCTGGGACACTCCGTACGATGGACCTTCTGCTACCAGAGGGATTTGGTGAGGTTGCAAGCGGAGGCGAGAGGGAACACACGCTGGAGGGTGTTATCTCTCAGATGAATAGGACAGGAGAAGACCCTGCCAGGTACGGCTGGTACATGGACATGCTGCGTGAGGGTGTCCCGCCCTCTGCCGGGTTTGGTATCGGGCTGGAGAGACTGACTCGGTATGTGTGCGGGGTCCGTGACATCTGGGAGTGTTCCCCATTCCCCAAGGTCCCGGGCGTCCCACGCTCCAATTGATAGGTCTCACATAGGAGGAGGGGGCTGCTCTCTGAGGAGCAGACGGACCCCCTCCGGGTACCATTTGCTAGAATCCAATGAACTGACGAAGAAGAGGCGCTGTGGACCCACCGACTATTGAGAATGCCGAGGCGACTCTCCTGAGCAGGTACTCGATGTTGCGGATGATTGTCACAGGCATTGTCTTGCCCTCGATTACCCTTCCGGATGAGTCTTCCACAAAGACCTGGAGCGTCTGAGTGCCTATCTCACGAGGTTCGAGGGTCAGCCAGAGAGAGACGCTATTCTTGAGTAGTGTGGCGAGTATGTGTGCCACATCGACTTTGCTGTCACTCACCAGTGGCACGGACTCAGATGGTATCTTGAACTGCCCTCGTCCCTCAGCGGACACTCTCACCCTGAGCTCTTTGGGTTCGAGACCTGCCACGGTGATCCTGACGGTATAGTCTCTCGGCTCTGGTGCATTGTTGAAGAGGATGAGAAAGAGATTGCATTCTCCGTCCTTCCTGCAGACCTCCTCTGCTGCCGCATCGACGTACACGGGGTCTTCAGCCATGACGGCGGCATTGTCAACCAGTTCAAGCTGCAGCCTGTCGATGAGGTCGAACAGGGCCGGGGAGTTTGACTCGATCAGTTGAAACACCTTGAAGACATCGTCAGTAGTGAAGTATTTCCTTCCTCCAACATCTGTACCCACATCAGGGTGGTATTGCCCCGTGTCAAGACTCAGGAACTCGGTGAGTTCATCGATTACCTGTTGATGCGTAAGCACTCCACTGTACTCCATGTAATGGAGGTACAGGATCTTCTCCAGCGCTAGGGCCACAGGGCTTTCCTCCGACTCGTCCCTTAGGACCGCATCGACGAACTCCTTCCTTAGGCAACGCCGAATCGCTTCAGTGAACTCATCCCATTTCAGACGCGCGATTGGGTCCAAGTGTCCCCGAAAGACATCGCTGAATATGTTATCAAGAAGGACTTCGTGAGATGAGGGCCTGTAGAAGTCAGATAGACCCGCGATGGATGTCACATCGATTTTCACTGTCTTGACCAGTAGTGCTGCGCCGAAGCATATCAGAGAGAGACCAAGACCGAGTACCGCCACCCAGCTCGATTGGTCACTGCCCGTCAATGCCAGATACACATATGCCGCATAGAGGAGGAAGACTAGGACACCGAGGATGAACACGCTCCTGATTGTGGTGATGGTCCTGTTCACATTGCTCTTGATTGATGTGAAACCCTGAAGACTATCGAGTGGGCGCCCCTTCTGACGCTCCAGTTCAAGTCGCCCTGTGAATGCAGCCTTCGTCTTTGCGGCCAGCTGTCCAAGAATGAGCGTGTTGACTGCGAATATCACTAGAACCACTACAAAGGCAGAAAGGAGCAGAAGCGACTCCGTGATGTGAAGCACCGAAATGACCGTCAGTGCCACCAGCACCAGCGGAAGCAGGTACAGAAGAAACCGTCCCACTCGCCTATTGTACGCTGTGAGCCTTGCCTGATGATTCTCCATCCTCTGCAGAGCCGCCTCGGATGTATTCTTGTGATGCGTCGAGCTCATCTTTCTTCAACCTCAGCTACCACTCTTTCGTACTTACGGGGGTATATCTCTTGGGGTCATTCGCCGCGCCCTGTCTAGGTCACAGCCCAATGTCTTTATCCCCTAGTGCGCACACCTATCATAGTGTGAGTGTCTCATGAGTCTCCAGCGCAAGGTCGTTCTACAGGTCACGAATCTCCTGACTCCTCTTCTGTGTGGGCTCGTATTCATAGTCAGCGGAGTTCAGGCAACAGAATCGGTGTTTACAGACACCTACCCGAAGCTCTTGAGCCCTGCGGGATTCACGTTCGCGATATGGGGCCCCATATTCATCTTTCAGGCCGCCTTCTACTTCTATCAGGCAAGAGACCTCTACCTGCCTGCAGAACGGAAACTCGACATGCCTTATGTTGAAGAGGTCGGTCCCTTCTTCCCCCTCTCATGGCTGTCCACAACAGTGTGGTTCATCCTCTGGGCCGCAGGACTGATCTGGCCTGCCATCGCTGCGATGTACGCTTATCTGCTCACAACTCTGGCGGCATATCTCCGACTAGGAATAAACCTGAGAGAACGGTCGCTACGAGAACACCTCTTTGTGACAGTGGGGTGGAGCATGCTGGCTGGCTGGGTGACCGCGGCTACCATAGTCAATACCACCACTGGTCTTGTCTCAGCCGGGTTCAATCCCGCACCCATAGGAGAGGCCGGATGGACCATCGTCGTGCTGACCATGACCCTCATCATCTACCTCCTTGTCCTGTTTACTAGAAACGACTATGTCTTTGCAGGTGTGGGAGGTTGGGCCCTTCTCGGCATCTTGGCAGAAAGACTCAATCCGGCCAACAGTCCACAGCCTGAGGTGACCCTGTTCGCCGCGGCAGCGCTCTGTGCTGCAGCCGTCATCATCATCGTTCGCTTTGTCCGGCGGAGTGCGAAGTCACAGGAAATGTAGGACACTGCAGAACCACTCTTGGAACACTATCTCCAGTTTCCCTAGCAACCGAGTCCACCATGAAGTTAGGAAGCCCCGTTCCACAGGCCATGGCATAGAACTATCTGATCATTCGCCTGAATTGGCTCGGCTCTGTGGTGATGCAGGAAGAGCCCAATCGAGATGCGAACTGCCTATCGGCTCATCCTTCGATGCCTCAGGAGGCGCGTACCTTGTCGTAGTAGCTCAATCTGCCCGTGACCGAGCAGCAGAATCCTCTGGAGTACAACACTGTCGACAAGGTCTTGTGCCTGGTCCCACTGACCATGTCTCACCAGTTGGTCAACCTGTTCAGCCAGCTCAGCCAGTGTTTCCAGCTCAGCATCCGGAGCCACCAGAAGGGTCCGAGCGGCCTCAGATGGCTCCATTTTGAGAAGACCCCCGCCCAGACTCCTCCCCTCGATCTCGGTACTGAGGGCGGTCAGGCTTGACAGCCAAGTCACGGCCAGTGCTCTCATAAGCCGCTCATCAGAGCGAGTCAGTCTCACGATGTGGAGGGAATTGGGTGCTACGACGTGGGCCTCATTGGCCACCAGTCGTATTCTGGTCCCACCTAGGTAGGTAAGGAGACCGTCGCACTCGTAGATGTGTGGTACCTTCCACCACGGCTTCCGCACTCGACACTTGAAAGCCTCATGCACCCCCTGCGTCTCTCCCCTTTGGAGATAGCGTCTTATCGGTTCAGGTATGTCTTCTGATACTCTGCTGAGGTCCAGGAGGTAGCTGGCGGAACCCGAGTCAATGAGCGCGTGGAGGTCCGTTTCGGTGAAGAGTACGCCCTCCAGCTGGGATGACTTCCTGACACACTTGCGGAGGAACTCGTCTGGTATGCCATGTTCTAGGACTCCGCTTCTCGTGAGGTGGAAGAAGTCATTGTTGCCGGTGACGTATCCTATTCCCACAGTGGCAAAGTCCCTCAGCCGCTTCACTCGCGGATGTCCCTTGAGCTTGGAGTAGAGATCTCGGACACCTGTGGGCAAGAGGTACTCAATCAGTCTAACATTACCGTCGAGGATTGACCTGACGTCAACATCTGTTCCACTCAGTCTGAGTTGAGGGAGCTTCTCAACATCCTCAACGTCCACCACCCTCAGCGACCGGAAGGGACGACCCCTGTGCTCGGCAAGCAAAAGGGCAGTGTCCTGAGAGAGCTCGGAGAACAGCTTCTTCCTGAAGGAGAGGAGGTACAGGTCTTGGAATGTCCTAGTGAGGAATCTGAGGACTGGCATCGAGTACGACGTGTGCATGATCTCCCCGGGCACCACCATGGCCAGTCGGCCACCAGATTTGAGAAAGGACGCCGCGTGCACAACGAACGATGCCCATGAGGAGCTCAGCCCATTCAGTTGGACGCCTTCATCACTTGCTCTCTGTTGCGCCCTCTTCCGGGCAGCTCCTTTGAATCGATGATATCGAATGAACGGGGGATTGCCCACCACCGCGTCAAGTAGAGGGACTCCTGCATGTGCGCCTTCGAGTGTCGCTTGTATTGGGTCTATGTCAAAGAAGTCGGCGTTTACCAAGTTGTCGCTCCTGATACG
>JACAEL010000041.1 GCA_013388835.1 Candidatus Thorarchaeota archaeon
GAGTCTGAATGACCTAACAGTAAGAGGTTTCAGACCATTTCATCCGGGCGATGTCGAACGGGGATACAGACCGACATGCCTCGTTGCTGTCTGCATTGTTGTGGAGTCGCGTAAGACACTGGTCATCCGATGAAGCGGTCGCTCTCGCGTGACTCTGCTTCATTCATCATTCTGAGAATCTCGGTGAAGGCCTCTTTGACATGATGCCCGGTCTTTGCACTCGTTTCCATGAACGCGGCCGGGACGCTGAGCTTATTCATGAAGTATCGTGTGAACTCCTCGCCCTCTTCGGGAGTCACATGTTCAGTACTTGACGAGTCTCGCAGGTCGGTCTTGTTACCGATGATAATCGTGGGGGGTAGCTTGCCCATGTTCTTGTAAGCCTCGACCAGCCACTTCGATGCATTGTCAAACGAACGTCGGTCGACAACAGAGTAGACTAGGAGGATGCCATTGCTTCCGTGATAATAATGACCTCGCACTTTCTCGAAGGAAGGCTGCCCGGCCAAGTCCCAGAGAATGAACTTGACAATCTCTTGGTTGAACAGGACTCGCTTTGTTGCAAGGTCGACTCCTATCGTAGCGAGATGCCCTTCTATGAAGTCCTCTCCTAGGTAGTTGCGTCTGATGGAGGTCTTTCCAACAGCTCCATCCCCAATCAGCACCGCCTTGAAGATCTTGCTACCGTCGTCCTGGTCTCTCACGGTTTGATTCTCCGTTTCGTGCGCCTGCCGAGTGGTGACGTTCCGGGACACCACTCCTTCCATTGGTCCTGTGAATGTGTAATCTACAACTTAAGGTTAGCGACTTGATGCAATTGGATTCCAGCACACGCCGCTTGACTCCGGATATTGCTGTTCTACATGACCAAGGGCGGCTCGGCTAATCCGTGAGTCTGTGTGCAGACTGGAGCGCGATCGTGGCGGCCGGTATTTCCATCGAGCGATGCGGGTCCATTGACTTTGAGAACATCGCCCTCAACGCAAGGCTTGTATGTGAGCAACAGACAAAAGGCGGGTTGCACGGTTGTTGTGTCCAGTATGGTAGAGCTAGTCTTTGGAGCGCTGAGCACGACCGATGTCCTGCTGGCCCTTCTCACAGGGGTGTTGGCATCTCTATGTCTGGCAATCGCATTCATGATGGCCAAGCGGAACATGGCAAGATGGATACCGAGGAAGTTTGTACACATCTCGACTGGCAGTGTGATTGGCCTGACTGTTGTGGCCTACTCCAATCTCAGCGGTCCAGCTCTTGCTGCAGGCATCTTCCTGACGCTGCTCTCATATGCGTGGGCTCACAGAAGCACTCTGATTCAGGAGCTGCTGATGGCCGGTAGTAGAGAGGGCGAGACCAGCTTCAGTACGTTTGCCGCAGGGTTCATGGGTATGCTCTCCTTTGCTCTTTCATTTCTCGTCTTTCTGCCTCGACCCGAGATCTTCGTGGCTGCTATTCTCGTAGTTGCATGGGCGGATGCCTCGGGCGAGGTCATTGGAAGGACACTTGGTGGAAAGTACCTCCCCAGGCTACAGACCGGCAAGTCGGTCGAGGGAAGTCTTGCTGTGATGCTGTTTTCACTTCTCTCAATGCTTGTTGCGCTCGCGCTCTACTCAGACACCTGTACGCTCTGTGTGGTGCCACGACTCCTGGTCATAGCACTGGGCGTGGCAGCCACGGAGTTCTTCAGTCGCAGGTGGTTGGACAACTTCCTCCTGCCTCTTGTGACATCCACAATGCTGTGGCTTCTTGTTTTTCCGACGATGCCTCTTCTCGGGCTCTACGTCATGTTCGGATGACTATATGGTTCCCCCATACTCCACACTTATGGCGGACTCACCCAGCTCGCAGACGAGCTTGAGTTGGCTCAGAATGCTCGACCAACCTATCTCATAAGGAACTACCCTCTCAGGGTCTTTGAAGCCATAGTGATGCAGGCTGACGAGCGTGCTCTGCTCCACCTGCTCGAATCTTATGTTCACTCTGGTTTCTGGTTCGTCGCCATAGGCCCAGGAGAACTCAATCTCCTTGTCTGGAACAAGCTTGGTGAATACCACCGGACCCTTTCCCTCCGCCCACCAAGTGTAGATGCCACCGTATCTTCTATCTACAATGGGTTTCTCCGCTCTTATGAAGTGGCGCAGCTTGTCAGGGTTAGTAAAGACATCGTATGGAATTGAGGGGGGTGTCCGGCAGAGAAGACTGAGTCTCACATCTGTTGAATCATACCTTGTGACTCTCAGCGGATGATAGTTCCTGTAGTTGAATCTCAGAGCGGGCTCGCCCAGCTCAAGTACGGACCTGAAATTGGCTAAGAGATTCATCCAATGCTCAGGAAGATGGAAAGGCTCGGCCGAGACCGGAATTGCTCCATGCCTGACTTCTAGATGGGTGCCGGGCGCTATAGGTGTCATCTTCATCAAGAACAAGGTCTCTGCACCGAGTATCGGCCAACTGCAAAGGAGCGCCTGATTCTTGCGCACCCTCTTTATGGTCCACGTGTCTCCAATCTCTCCGGTAGTTGGAGCATTCTCCCCCAAGAATCTGATAGTGCCTCCCTCTCTGATTTCTGCGCTGATCTCATTTCCAAGCCACTGAAGCATCACAAGGGGGTCTACGAGCTTCTCCCAGACCTCTGGTACGGGCCTGAATACTCTCGTGGTGAGTCTGATTACCGGCATCGTGTCCTTCGCTGATATTGTTGCCATGGTCCCTCACCTGCTTCCTGATGTGGTGTTGTTCAATTAGCTCCTTTCTGACCATATGAGACTTAGTTGTCTGTCCTAAATGGACTCTTATGCCGCCTAAGAAAAGACTATCTTGTGTTACATTGATGCCTGCCACTTGTCTGCCACTGCACGGACTAGACCATATACAGGAGTCATGGAATTGACTGGTGGATCTCAGGAGCGCGTCAAATCCTGGATTAGTACGATTCAAGACATGCGGCGCCAAGGGCAGACTGGTGTCATCATACTGGCAGATGGATTAGTCGCTCATTTGGATGAGACTGCCTGTAGTCTCATTGGCAGACCCGCCGAGTCAATGATTGGAGCATCCTGCACAGATGTGGCGCAGTGGCTCTGTACCACCATGGGATTGCAGTCATGCGACCAGTTCAGTTCGTTCCTTTCTGGTCTTGGTCAAGACGATACGATTACCATCCCACGGTCAGTCGAGGGTCGCAATCAAGCTGACGTAATCATGACGAGAATTGCCGTCAAGTGCCGCACGACTCGTATCGTGATCGTGTTGGTATCTTGTCCCTGCTTGGACCCACGGTTGGCTTTCCGTGCCGGGGCCAGCAGCGTGGTGTACCGTGACCTGTTCGAGCGAAACCCGGCGGCCATATGGGAAGAGGACTTCTCCGCGACCAAACTGCTACTCGACCGGCTTCAGCTGGAGTCTCCCGGGAACATCAGGGAGCGCTTGCAATCCAACCCCGACCTTCTAGACTCCTGTGTCAGAAGCATCCGTGTCATCCGGGCTAACAGGGCTGCGGCTGAGCTTCAAGGCGTCAAGTCACCTCAGGAACTGATTGGGAGCTTGAGTGAAGTGCTCTCTCCTGAGGGTCGCGTGGCAATGATTGAGGAGCTGGCCTTGCTTGCTGAGGGCGTTCGGAACTTCAACATCCATTCAGTCGTGAAGGCCCCTGACGGAGTCAGCCGAAACGTCAGGCTGCAGATATCGGTGCCAGATGAGTTTGCACACACTCTTGAACGGGTGCTTGTCACAATGTATGACATCAGCGACCTCATCTCATTGGAACGCGAGCTGCAGCGGGACTCGAGAGCATATGCTGCAGTGGCAGAAGCGGCATCCAGCGAAGGCACGCTGAAGGAACTATGCGAGAGAGTTCTGGCCGCAGTGGTCCAGTTGGTGGATCATGAACTCGGGGTCATCCGGCGATACGACCGGGTCTCTGAGTCGCTGGTGCTTCAGGCGGCGATTGGTTTTCGTGCTGATGAGATTCACCAGGCTGTGTCTGTGAACGATGACAAGCACTTTGCTTCTGAGGTCGCCAGAACCCGTCAGCCCAAGTTTGTACATGACTCTTCTGATTACTCTCCAAGGATGAGAGAACTGGGTGTGAAGTGTGCCATATTCTGGCCTGTACTGAAGGCGAATGGCAAGTTGTGGGGCGTTCTGAACCTTGCCACGAGAAGGGACCGCGTTCTTTCCGAGTCGGACCGAAGGTTCTTTGAGATAATTGCCCACCTGTTCGGACAGGTCATCGAGAGAAAGACGGTGGAAGAACAGCTCAGGGAGAGTCAAGCGATACTCCGCAGCTTTGCCGATGCCACGCCAGGTCCGGTGTTTATCAAGGACAATGAACTGCGACTGCTCTTCATCAACGAGTATATGAGAAGAGGAGTCCTTGAAGAGACATGGATTGGCAAGACTGACGCACAGCTTCTTCCTGCTCGGATGGCACAACGCTCCATGGCGGAAGACAAGGAGGTGTTGGCGCATGGAGCGCGGAGTTTTGAGCAGATGCTGGCTGATGAGTCCAGTGGCGGTGTCAGATACTTCAAGGCCTTCAAGTTCCCAATTCATGTGCATGGTCGTCCTCCACTCCTAGGAGGCTTCTCGCTGGACATAACAAAGGAGCGCATGGCTGAGAAGAGAGCTGAAGAAGCAAGAAGCAGAGCCGAGTTCTTGCTTGACCTCATAGGTCATGACCTCAACAACATGCATCAAGGAATCATGACTGGGCTTGAGCTTATGTTGCGCAGTCCTCTGTTCCCATCGGAGCTGAGGGATCTGGCGGAGAGTTCTCTATCCCAAGTGACGCGGAGCATATCGCTAATCGATAATGTTCGCAAGTTCGCCCTTGTTGACAGGGGCACTTCGCATGTTCTTCCAGTTGACCCCTACGACGAACTGCAAGCAGCTATAGTCTTGTTGCAGCAGTCCTTTCCAGATCAGGCAATTGCCCTTGAATGTGGTGTTCACAGCGGCGAGTTCCTGGTCCTTGCCGATGGTCTGTTGAAGGAGGTCTTCTACAACCTCTTACACAACGCCGTCAAGGTGTCTCCCATCACCCCTCCCCGGATTCGAATTGTCGCATCGAAGGACGAGGCAGGCATGGTTGAGTTCAGATTTGAAGACTGGGGTCCTGGGATGAGCGATGCTCTCAAGTCCAGCGTCTTCACTCGTCTTGAGCTGCCCCGTGGGTCAGGCATGGGGTTGACGTTGGTCAAGCGAATCATTGACTCATATGCGGGCCAAGTGTGGGCCGAGGACCGAGTGAAAGGTGACCCGTCCCAGGGAACTAGTTTCGTGGTGAAGCTTCGACAGGCGTCTAGTTGATGCGGTCTTCCCACGTTCAGAACTGGACCGCACACCAGCTATGGTTATCAGGTCGTTTGAGACCTTCGCTGACGCGAACTCCAATGTGGTGCCTACTCTGATACACAAGTCCGCCTCTGACTCACGCACGGATCAGTATGCACTGATACTCGATGCTTTAGGTGACGCGATACATGTCGTGAACCGTGACCTGCAAATCCTGTTCTGCAACAAGAGGTTCCTCGACTGGTTGACGCTTCTCGATTTGAGTCCAGACATCCTCGGGAAGACTGTGAAAGAGGCGTTTCCGTTTTTGGATCAGGAGGTGATGGACCAGTATATGCAGGTGTTCAACACTGGCGAGACAATGGTCACTGTCGAGGAGAACTCCGTTCACAGGCGTCTCGTTGTGACTGAGACTCGTAAGATACCTATCATGCATGACGGTCAGGTAGTGCAGGTGGTCACGGTCATGCGCGACCTCACAAGTGAAGTTGAAGCGCACAATGCTCTCGTTGAGTCTGAGCGAGAGTACCGGATGATATTCGACACTGCAGCGGACGAGATATACATCCATGACCTGAATATGCGCATACTGTCAGCGAACGTTGCCGCGTGTACCCGACTGGGCTACTCTCGCAGCGAGCTCACGCGCATGACAATCCACGACATAGTAGATTCTGACTCTCGGGCTGCCATTCCTGATAGACTGGCGCGGCTGACGAAGAACGGCCAGCTCAGTTTCGAGTCAAGCCATGTGACGAGAACAGGAGAGGTCTATCCCGTCGAGGTCAAAGCTAGGCTTCTGGAGTACAGGGGTGAGATTGCGGTGATGAGCATAGCGCGGGACCTCACCGTCAAGAAGTCCATCGAGACAGAGCTGGAGGAGCTGACTCAGAGATTCGAGGTCTTTGCAGACAGCGTTCCAGGTCCTGTGTTCATCAAGGACTCTCACTCGGTCAACCTCTATGTGAACAAGTACATGAGAGAAGTACTGGGCCTCGGAGACTGGGTGGGAAAGCATACTAGTGACGTCCTCCCATCGGACAAGGCTGCCGAGCTGATAGCGACCGACGTGCGAGCGCTTGAGGAGGGGCATGCCGAAGCCATCCACACCCTGACTGGCAAGGACGGCACGACTCGGCACTTTCAGACATTCAAGTTTTCCATTCCTCGTGCCCGTGGAGCTCCACTCATAGGCGGCATTTCGATTGATGTGACTGAGCTAGAGCGGGCAGAACGGGCGCTGAGGGAGAGTGAAACACGCTATCGACTTCTCTATGAACACCTGTCTGACGCCTTGTTCCTCACCGATGCTCAGGGCAGAGTGGAAATGGCGGGCAAGATGGCTGAAGTCATGTTCAGGTATTCCTCTGCCGAACTCATTGGGATGATGTTCACAGACCTAATGGCCCCGGAGAGCCGGGAACAAGTCACTCGTTTCTTCCAAGATGCCTCATGCCGCGATGCCATCAGTCGAGTCGGCCTGCAGGCAAAGGGGTTGCGTGCTGATGGTTCCACTTTCTCGCTTCACATGACCAACAATATCCGGTGCGACTCCGATGGCCGCCCGCTTGGTTACCAGTTCCTGATTCGAGACATCACTGATAGCCAGATGAAGGAGGAGGAACTGGCCCGTAGCGAGAGCATGTACCGGGCTCTCTTTGAGCAGAACAACGATGCAGTCTTCATAGTTCGGCTTGATGGTACCTACGCGGCAGTCAACAATCAAGCCTGCCGGCTCCTCGATTGTCCTGAGGAAAGACTTGTCGATCATATTGCCCTCGACTTCGTTCCCTCGTCCGAGATGCCGCTCGCGATGGAGCGAGTAGAAAGGCTCATGCGCGGCGAAGAGGTGCCTCTGTTCGAGCAGCAGATGGTCCGGTGCGACGGCAGCAGAGTGCCCGTGGAGGTGAAGGTCTCGCTGATAAGGGGTGAGAACGACCAGCCATTGTTCTACCAGACGATTGTCCGTGACATAACGAAACGGAAGATGTCCGAGTCTGAACTCAGGAAGTCCCAGCAACAACTGCAGGTGATATTCGATACCATCCATGATGGTATAGTCATGGCAGACGAACACATGACAATTGTCGCAGTGAACCCTGCGGTCAAGCGGCTGTTCGGTTACGAACCTGAAGACCTCAGAGGCAAACCATATGACCTGCTTTTGGCCCCCGCTCAGCACAAACAACACGACGCTGTCGCGTCAGAGGACCGGTTGCTCAGAGATGGATTCTTGGACCAGGAAACAATCGTCCTGGTCAGAAAGAACGGCGAGACCTTTCCTGCGTCGTATTCTGTTTCTGTGATTCGTGACCAAGACGGTAGCTTCAAGGGTCTGATAGGAAGCATACGAGACATCACAGACCTGACGCGGGCTCAGCGAGAGCTGGAGGAAGCACGAAGCAGAGCAGTCTTCTTCAACGACCTGTTGACACATGACCTGAACAATATCCATCAAGGCGTGCTCGTCGGTTTGGAGCTTCTTCTGTTGGACGACACCCTGCCTTCATCGTTGCGAGGACAGATCTCAGTGGTGTTCGAACAGATAAGGAGGGCGATAAACCTCACGGTGAATGTGAGAAAGCTCTCGAACATCGAACGGACACCGCGACTGGACCACGAATACAACCTTCGTGTTGCATTGGGAGAGGCCGCGCATCTTGTCAGAGCCGCGTTTCCTCACAAGGTGCTGACCCTGAACATACACTCTGATGGTGCTGATGCCATTCTCATCGGCGATGAGTTCGCTCTGGACCTCTGGTACAACCTCCTGCACAACGCAGTGAAGTTCGACCCATCTGACGCAGTAGTGGTCGATGTCAGCTTTGTCAGAAGCAGCGATGGCAAGCGCCTTCAGGTTCGCGTGATGGATCACGGCCCGGGCATAAGAGACGAGATGAAGTCACACGTCTTCGACAGACTTGAGTCCGGAAGCGTACACGGTAGAGGCATCGGTCTCACATTGGCCAAACGAATCACAGAACGCTATGGTGGCAGAATCTGGGTCGAAGACCGAGTGTCAGGTGACCCCGCTCAAGGGGCCTGCATGGTTGTAGAACTTCCTCTTCCCATCTAGAAGGAGGTACAAGGGCCTTATTAGGCTCCTGTCTGTCCGCATTGCGAGGTGCCACAAGTGGAGAAGCTGGTCACTGAGAGTAGTGAGATAGCCTATGCAGTCAGCGGCAACCCACAGGGTCCAAGGGTTGTTCTCATACACGGCCTATTCCTGAACAGTGACTGCTGGGAGAACCAACTTCCAGCTCTTGAGAAAGAGTACTGTGTGCTAAGATTCGACCTCTACGGTCACGGACGCTCCACGAGACCGAGAAAGAAGTTCACAGTCCGCAGCTATGTGAAAGAGCTGGCACGGCTGTTGGACCATCTGAAATGGACTGAAGTGCTTGCCATGATTGGGCACTCACTGGGAGGGATGGTTGCCCTGGTCTACGCACTGGACAACCCACTAAGGGTGAAGAAGCTTGTAATCGCAAGCTCCTACTGCTTTGTCAGCAACGAAGCCGTTACTGATGTGATGAGCCGGGTCAGTGGGAATCCACTCGACAAGTTTGCCATCGGGATTGCAAAGAGAGGTCTCGTTCCATACGATGAGGCCACTGCCAAGAAGATAGCCGCCATGGTGGTTGACCACATGTCTCGGGACGATGCCCTATTTGCTACGGCTGCGTCTGCCGGCTTCAACATCTGCCAAGAGCTGAGAGGACTGCGAATCCCTACTCTACTTCTGGTTGGCGAGAAGGACATCACGACACCAGTATGGGCATCCGAAATGCTGCACGAGTGGCTCCCAGACTCGACTATCAAGACACTGAAAGGCGCAGGTCACCTTCTGATATACGACCATCCTGCCGAGTTCAACAGTCTCGTGTTGGAATTCCTTAGATGATACGCCAGCAGTAGTGTTTTATTGCTCTGTGCGTTTCATATGTGGGCATCAACGGGTTCCGGGTTGGACCTACTTCGCCTACGGGAGCTGTTGCAAAGAGGCGCAAGAAGTCATGAGTGATTTCGAACATCCCAATGACCGCCGAGCCACAGAGGCGCTTCGAGCCCTTGCCGACTCGTCCCCTCTTGGCTACGTCCTCATCAAGTCTGGCCGGGTCATATACGCCAACAAGGCTCTCTGCGAAATGCTTGAGATTCCGCCCGACCTTATACAGGGGATGCAGGTGCATGAGCTGACATCCCGGCTTGGACCGGGCGAACGTGAGACGGCTCTGGATGGATACTCGCGTGCCGCCGCGGGGGAGAGACTGAACGGCTGGTGGCGGTACACGGTCTCCCGAAGCAGTGGAAGCTTGATTACGCTCTCAGTGATGGCGACTGCGGTGGGTGAAGGCGAAGATGCAGTGATACAGACCATCGTTGAGGACATCACTGAGAGAGCACGTCACGAGGAGAAGGCACAGCTCTACAATGAGATATTCAGTAACTCGATAGAACCCATGGCCATACTGAGTCCGGAGGGTGCGTACCTGCAGCAGAATGCCTCACACCAGATGCTCTTTAGGTACTCCGACAATGAGATTGCGGGAATGAGCCCGGCCATTCACTTGGGTCATGACTGCTTCTCCGCGATAATGGCCGAGCTGACAACCAATGGCAGATTCAGAGGAGTAGTGTCTGCCCGCGCCAGAAATGGCTCGCCCATACAAGTGGATGTGTCTGCGTTTCCTGTCAGAGACTCCGAAGGTCATGTACGACAGATTGTGACAATCAGTCACGACATGACCGAGCTCATCCAGACTCAGGCGGCACTCAAACAGTCTGAGCGAGAAAAGCAGCTAATCTTCGACGCTCTTGATGAACATGTGAACCTCTACCGAGACCGGGGGATGCGACTGGCGGCGTGCAATCAGGCAGCCGCAGACTCTCTGGGTCTTTCAAAGGACCAGCTGATTGGACAGCACTGCTACAGACTGTGGCATGGCAGGGATGCCCCGTGTGAAGACTGTCCGGTCCTGAAGGCATTCGAGACCAGTGCGGCTCAGCATGGGATTGTTCACACCCCTGACGGTCGAACGTGGTCCATCCGTGGTCAACCCGTGAGAGATGAGACCGGTGCGCTGATCGGTGCGGTCGAGGTCACAAGGGACATCACAGCGCAAGTCCATGCTGAACGCGAGTTGAAGGAAGCGAGAGAGAGAGCCGAGTTCTACAACGACCTGATGGTCCACGACATCACCAACATACATCAGGGCGTGGTGATGGCGCTAGAACTGGCACAGGACACGGCTTCGCTTCCCCCGATGGCGAAGGATCTGCTGGCCCGTGCCATAGAGCAGCTGCAGAGGGGGATCCGACTGATTGCAAACGTCCGGAGGTTCTCTCAGGTGGAGGTGGAGCCAATTGCTCTCCGGCCGGTCGATCTCATTTCCACTATGACGGCCGTCACACGCTTCGTGAAGAGCTCATTCCCTTCGAAGGAGTTCGACATATCAGTGGACATCCCTCAGAACTGCCGTGAGGTGATGGCTGACGACTTCCTCTTTGATGCCCTTGCAAACGTCTTCCACAACTCGGCAAAGCACGACTCCAGCACGAGAGTCGCGATTGAGGTGACTGCATCAGTTCATGGAGACGGTGACTTCATGAATCTCCGCATTGCGGACCACGGTCCGGGATTCGACCCTGAGCGCAGAGACTTGATACTGTCACGACTCGAACACGGCTATCGCGGCACATCCGGGGTTGGCCTTGTGCTCGTGAAGTATGCCATGGAGCGATACGGTGGACAGCTGGACATCACAGATCGTGTGGTTGGAGACCCCACACAGGGTGCAGTGATTCAGTTGAGGCTTCCGCTGGCAAGACAGAGAGCCTCTGCGCCAGATTCTACGCCCTCATGATGCTGACCACCGCTTCGCCATCGAGCACGACCTCTCTGTCCTGATTAGTGCAAGTCGTGGCAAGCGTTATTCTCTGTCTCTCATCGTCCTTCGCAACCACTTCGACGTGTGCAGTGATGGTGTCTCCTATTCGGACTGGCCTGCGGAACTTCATACTCTGTCCGAGGTATATGGTACCTGCCCCGGGAAGCTTCATGCCTATTACTGCACTGATGTATGCCGCCGTCAGGATGCCGTGGGCAATCCTGCCTTTGAACATGGTAGTCTCAGCCCACTCATGGTTGAAGTGGAGAGGATTGAAGTCGCCGCTCAGTTCACCGAACTTCCTTATGTCCTCATCCGTCACGGTGTGAGTAATCTCCGCCCACTGTCCGACTTGAATCTCAGAGTATGTTGCCATCCGTACTTTGTCCATGCCTTTAGTCCTCCGGTTCGACAGGTCCCCACTTGATTGTCAGTGCGTTCCACGCCCAGCCAATTCCGGCTGCCGTCATGACGACCACATCGCCGTCCCTGATTCTACCGCTCTTTATCCCCTCTTCAATGGATACTATCGCGTCATTCTGACCCATGTGACCCCACTCTGAGAAGTAGCATGACTGCTCATATGGATCCACTCCGAGTTCCTTTGCCACAAACTCGAATGCACTTCGCTTCATCCTGATTAGAGCGAGATAATCGATGTCCTCTCGTCGATAGCCGCTTCTCGTCAACGAGTCGTCAACCACTCGAATGAAGTTCTCCATCGACAGTCGGTCCAGTCGTCTCTTGAGACCCTCAGGGTCTGGTACATCCAGGTAGTTGAGTCTCTTCTCAAGAGCTTCGCATGTCAACGGCATGACAGTCCCACCTGCGGGAACATACACGTCTTCCGAGAAGCGGCCGTCAGAGATGACACTGCCCTCAAGGACTGCATTTCTGTCATGTCCCGCCTTCAGGACTACCGCCACCCCACTGGCTGCGAGGTCATGCATGAAGCGTGTGCGGATGTTTGAGTAGTCTATCAGGTCGCAGTTTCTGTAGCCACTGGCAATCAGAACTCTACAGTATCCGCCTGTCAGCATCATCGACTTGGCAATCATCATGGCGACGACCATTGTTCCACAACGCTGGTTGATGTCAAAGGCCCAAGCTCTTGTTGCTCCCACTTCGCCTTGTAGCTTGATTCCATATGTCTGCATTGGATGCTCGGCGTAGACCTCGCCAGCCCATATCACAAGGTCGATGTCCTCTGCGGGGTTGATGCCCGCTCTCTCTATGGCGATCTTGGCCGCTTTCACAGCCATCGCCACAGTATGGTCACCGGGTCCGGGGACCGCCTTGCTCTCAAGCCCTATCTTGGTCCTCAACACATCTACAGGTGTGCCGGAGCACTGTGATATGTACTCGGCAGTGTGGCGCTCAGGCGGTATGTAGCAACCTATGGCTTCAATCCCTACAGTGTTGGAACCCATGGTACTCCCTACCTCAACTCACGCTTCAGTATCTTGCCAGCCGCGCTCTTGGGAAGCGAGTCTCTGAACTCGTAGACTTTCGGTATCTTGTATCTGGCGAGCCTTCCCTCCAAGAACGCACGAAGCTCTTCATCTGTCACAGTCTTTCCCGGCTTCCTGACCACCACCGCCTTGCCGACTTCTCCCCACTTCTCGTCAGGAATACCGACTACTGCGGCCTCAAGAACGGCGGGATGCTGATAGAGCACCTCTTCTATCTCTGTCGGGAAGACGTTCTCGCCCCCGGAGATGAACATGTCCTTCTTGCGTCCCACAATGAAGTAGAACCCTTCTTCATCTCTCGTGGCCAGGTCTCCGGTGTGAACCCACCCATCCGGTTCGATTGTCTTCGCTGTCTCCTGTGGTTCATCCCAGTAGCCGGAGAAGATGTGTGGGCCTCTCAGTAGAAGCTCACCGACTGTCCGGTCAGAGACCGGTCTGCCATCGTCATCGACTATCTTGACATCACAGTGAAAGACTGGAAAGCCGACAGAACTCGGCTTCCGGCGAATCTCACTCTCGGGAAGATAGAAGTTGTTGGGACCGACTTCCGTGAGACCGTACCCCATCTTGAATGGTTTGCCTCGTGCCCAGTAGGGCTCCATCACTGCGACCGGGCACGGTGCTCCACCACTAATGAAGACTCTGACGCTGCTGAAGTCTGTTGTGCCAAACTGAGGCAGCTGTGACATCATCTGGAACATGGTGGGAACACCAATGACCACCGTGCACTTCTCCGACTCGATCGTCCTGAGTGTAGCAGCGGGGTCGAAGTCTCCCATCAAGACTGTCTTGGCCCCAAGATGGAAGAAGGGTAGCAGGAGCACGTTCCACCCACCCGTGTGAAACAGCGGAAAGAGAAGCGGCTGCACATCATCAGGCCGCAATCCCCATGAGACGATGGTGTTCACGGAGTTCCAGAAGACAAGACGGTGTGAAAGGACCGCTCCTTTTGGCAGACCCGTCGTCCCCCCGGTGAACACTATCATGGCAGCATCATCCATGTCGAGTTCGGTCCTCTCCAAGGGCGTGCCGGGTTGATCATGGGCCAGCTCAGCGAGTGATTCGCCTCTGTGGTCTTGGGACGGTACCATTGGCATTACTCTCCTCACGTCAGCAGGGTTCCAGACCTGGGAAAACATGCTCTCTATGGTCGTGTCATAGAGGAAGAGCTTGGGGTCCGTCTTCGCTACAAGATAGTCAATCTCTCTCTTTGCCAGCCTGATGTTGAAGGGCACGAATATCGCGCCAGTCTTTCCACAGGCAAAGAACAGGTCCAGAAGCTCGACTCGGTTCTTGGAGTAGGTGGCTACCCTGTCACCCTCTTGGATTCCGGCACTAAGCAGAGCCCGTGCATACTGATTGGCCCTCGTGTCCATCTCCGCGTAGGTATACCTCTGTCCCGTGACGAACTCGAACACGGCTTCCTTGTTTGGTGTGAGAGTGGCTCGACGAGCTGTCCAGTCACCAATCCATGCATAGTGTTCTACCAATGACCTACCTGCCTCACTGTCGGAGCGATGCTGGTGCCTTTCGCGCAGGGATTTGAAAGGGTTTTGGTTTCTCCAGTGCCTTGCCTGCTGAAGTCTATTACGTGCTTCGCGGAGTGAATGGTGCATTGTGGTACAACTGACTCACTGCGGAAAGTGGACAGTGCGATTGTCCGTCGCTCCTCGCAGTGGGCCGCCGACTAGTTCGCTGTTCTACCTCAATCTGTGAACGAACAGGAATAATCAAAAGGCAACGATTTCCACTCAATACCATCTTGTTGTGTCCGCGCACGTACGGGAGTGCGAGAAATGACCGGTCCTATCCACACTGACGAGAAGCGAGGTAGCGGTAGCACGCACCTGAAGAGCGACATTCTGTACAGACTTCTCGTAGACACAATGAATGATGCACTTGTGGTTGCGGACGCGGACTCAGTCATCACCTATGCGAATCAGCGCTTCTGCGAGATACTAGGCTACACTATGGGTGAGGTATTGGGCTCCAACTTGAGGAAGTTCATTGACGAAGACAACTGGTTGACTGTCGAGGAGGAGACCAAACGACGGCGGAAGGGTGAGTCATCAGCCTACGAGATTGAGTGGATACACTGGACAGGAGAGCGTGTGCCGACGATTGTGTCCGCTTCACCACTGATGGACGACAAGGGCACCTTTGTCGGTTCGTTTGCTGTGGTGACTGACATCACAGAGATACGCAAGACTGCGACGGAACTCAGACAGTCTAGGGAGATGCTCAGACTTGTCATAGACTCGATTCCGGAGTCGGTGTTTTGGAAGGACCAGACCCTGACGTATGTGGGATGCAACACCAACTTTGCCATGCTTGCATGCGTGGGCAAGCCAGAGGACATAGTTGGCAGGAGGGACTCAGACCTTGGATGGCCCGACAACCAGAGAGAGCAGTTCACAGAGGCCGACAGGAGCGTCATGAAGTGTGACGAGCCCACTTACAGGATAGCACAGACGTTGCTCACTCCGGATGACAGGGAGCTCACGGTTGAGATAAGCCGAGTGCCTCTCCATGACGCAAAGGGAAACGTGATTGGAATACTGGGTACGATTCATGACATCACTCAGAGGCGTGCCAAGGAGGAGGAAGTGCGTCGTTCGGAACAGAAGTACCGCGCACTGGCAGAGCACAGTATGCAGGGAATCAGCATTCTGACTTCCAGAGGTTTCGGCTATGTGAATCGTGCTTTTGCTCAGATTGTTGACCGCTCGGTCGACCAGCTTCTCAGCATGACTATCGACGAAGCGTGGAGCCTTGTGCATCCTGACGACAGACCCATGATGAGAGAGCGCATCGACGCGCGTGTGGCCCGCCGTCCTCTGTCCCCTTCGTATCAATACAGACTGCTGAGACCGGATGGCGAAGTGAGATGGGTAGAGAGTTTTGCGACCCCGATAGAATACGGTGGTGAGATCGCAGTCCAGACGGTCCTTGTAGACATCACCGATCGAAGGCAAGTGGAACGGGAAGTCAGGGCGGCCAATGAACGCGCATCGCTCTACTTGGATCTCATGTCTCACGACATACGCAACCAGATGCAGGTCATACTCAGCAGTGCGGCATTGCTCAGAGAAGCTGAAGATGACGAGATGAGAGCATCCTTCTATGAGATCATTTCGAGCTCAGTGCAGCGATGTTCTCGCATGATTGAGGAAGTGAGGTCCACAGAGCGCCTAGCGATGGCCCCCCTCGGTGAGCGGTCACTACACAGGTCGCTCAAGCTCTGTGTCGATGCCCTGAGCAGTAGGTCCCATTCTGCGGTCTTTCAGACCAATCTTCAGACGGATGAGGCTTTGATTCTGGCCGATGACTTCCTTGAGCTCATGCTCACGAACATACTCATGAATGCAGTCGAGCACAATCCGAAGGAGACGAAGCATGTGTGGGTGTCACTGGTGGAGCACGGGGACAGCTATGTTGTGACAGTGAGCGACGATGGTCCGGGCATTCCGGATGCCAACAAGGCGGGCCTCTTTGACCAAGCACGGCGCTTCGGCGGGCTCGGTCTTCACCAGGCGACCCAGATTGTGGAGAAGTACGGCGGCACACTTGAGGTATACGACCGGGTACCAGGTGACTATCGGCAAGGTGCAGAGTTCAGAATCACAATCCCGCGTCACCACAGACCCGCGTGAAGACCTATTCTCTCAGTACTCTGATTTCCCTCTCGTTGAGCGGGCCGATGCCGAGTGTGGCTGCGTGTCTGATCTGTGGTAGCGACCAAGTGTCTTCCTTGATTCGGTTCTCTGCATGATACGCCCTGAGTATGTCAACAGCATGGGCATCAATCGCGAGCATGTTGTTGGAGGCTAGCACCAGGTTTGGACTCACGACTTCGCCGCGGGCAGGTCCTCCAGTGACGAACGCTCTGCGTCCATCCATCACAATCAGCGTAGGCCTGAAGTATGAGGCCAGCTCGACACACTTCTCTTCCAGATGTCGTGCGTGCATCTTTAATCGGTCGCTTGGCTTCACCCACCCGACAAACATCTTCATTGACATGGTGAATCTCGCGAACCTGTGCGTCTTGAGGCAGGGCGCGAGGACAAGCGTTCCCACGTCCGTGACCGAGGCTCCGACAGACACGGTCTTGAGGTACTTCCCTTTGGGTATCCTCACCCGCTTCCAGTCGTGCTCGTCGAGATAGACCAGCTCCGCACCAAGCTCTGATGCGACCGTGGCCAGTCCGTTCTTCTCGGCGACTGCACGTGTGGAGAGCGAGAACATTGAGCTCTCCACTATTCTCAGTTCTCCCGTACCCGCATTGAGAAGGGCCTCACCCAGTGCCTTGATGAACTGAGGGTCGCTGGACGCAGGAAAGGGGTCTGCAGTGTTGAGGTTAGGTTTCAACGTCACGACTTCATCCTCATTGACGAAGCGTTTCAACCCGCCCAGCAAGCCCACCGCTCGCTCAATGGAGTGCCTGAGATCCTGCGTCGCCTGCACTTCCGCGACGTCGTACGCGTGCTGTTGGCTCATCACCGTTGTCCCTCGGAATACGACAGAGTGAAACACAGAACGTAGTCCACAAGAAAACGGTACTCATATGTACTCAGGTTCTGCAGCAGGGTGAGCAGCAGCTGCCCAGAAGTCGGACAATCTTGGACATCACTGCGTGGTGCATATATACCTCGGTGCGGGAACTGAGAGCTCGAGGTCGGTTAGACACCTCATGAGACCTCGAGGAGTGACCCCAGTGCCGTCTCCTGGGAGTGACAAGACTCCTGTGTCAAACTTTGTCCAACTAAAAATGAACGGTGAGAGCTGGATACTCGTGGGCGCGTGGTGTACGGGGTTGCAACAGTCGCTCAAGAACTGGACGCTCATGGACTTGTACGATGCGTGTGTACTCCGAGGCAGGAACAAAGGCGAGTTGATGTATTCGAACACTTCAACGTGCTGGGACCGTGATGCTAGTGCCGTATCGTTTGAGTGACGATGCTACTGTCCTCAGCTGTCCTGTCCAGTCAAGAAAGAGAGGCGAGGCCGGGAGCTCCTGCCCCCGGCTTCTAGGATGTGCTATGATTCCGGTCTTTACTTCTTCGCCTTGGGAGATGAGGCTGCAGCCGCAGCTGTGGCCGCTCGTCTGCTCATGAGGACCTTTCCGACGACGAAGAGGACCAAGACAGTCCCGGCTCCGATGAAGAAGCCATAGCTTGCCACGAGGTCAGATATCATGCCGGAGAAGGCCTCCAGACCGACCGGGTTGTGAACCATGTAGACAAAGCTGACCGAGGCTGTATTGCCAGCATTGTCCCTGGCCACAAAGGTCACAGTGTAGTTGCCGTTGACTAGGCTGCTTGTGTCCCAGACTATTGGCAATGACGTCTGTGTGACCGACTGGGCCGGCGTGTTGTTCACCAGCATCTGAACAGACTGCAATCCGCTTCCCGCGTCAGAAGCATAGATCAGGAATGTGACGTTCCCTGACTGGACCTGGGTTGTGGGCGGTCCAGCAACTGCTAGTACGGGCGCCACACCGTCTGTGACGGAATACGTGAGCGGGCTGCTTTCAGACCCGGCAAGGCTTGGTGTATCGAATGTGTCGTACGCCACGATGAAGTAGTCGACATCGGTGTCGTATGGTTGACCGGGTATCGTTGCCCTGTAGAGGCTTGCCGAGTTGCTCATCAGTACCTCAGTCCATGTTCCGGAGTCAATCCGGTAGAACAGACTCACATTCTTGACTGCCGTGACATCGGTGACTGCAACCAGGACCGTGACAGGGTCTCCATATGTCGGGACTGATGGATTGATCACCACTGTGGAGATGACAGGTCCTGCGACATCGTTCTGCACGTTCACATCCACACTGTCGTCAGCAGAGAGGCCTTGGTGGTCGTAGGCTCGACATGTGATGGTGTGAGTGCCATTTGGATGCGACCTGCTATTCCATGTCATCGCGTAAGGCGCCGAAGTGTCACTTGCGACGACACCGCCATCAACCAGTAGGTCTACACGAGCAATCCCGCTGCCAGAGTCGGAGGCTGTGGCCGTCACGTCAACATTGCCCACCACTGTCATGGGCCCGGCGGGGCTGGTGATGGACACGGAGGGGACTATGTCATCTGAGACTGTGTATTCATACATTGCTCCGTTGTTGTCGTCAATGTACCAGTTGCCGCAGCCATCCTCAGCCCTCACGTACCACCGAACAACAGTGTTCCAGGGCTGCGCAGGGAATTGGGCTCGGTAGGTGTTGCCAGCAATGTTGACACCTGTGACACTAGTGAATGCACCCCCAGTGCTGTACCAGAACGTGACATTCCTGACACCGGGACGAGCATCTGTCACCTCTGCGCTGACCTCGACGGCTTCGTAGTAGACAGGTGTGGCTGTCAACCTCTGTACGGACCCTATCGCTGGTGGGTCAATGTCCGTGAACAGGACATTGTCGAACAGGACAGTAGTGCTCTGAGCAGCCTCGCCATATACATACAGACGGACTTGTGTGATGTTGTACGCATTTGTCCCGAAGACCTGGAAGACGTCGTCAGTCACATTCCTGAAGAGGTGGGTCCACACCCCTGTCTGGTTGAAACCGAAAGCCGTGTAGTATGCAGTAGTACTCGTGTTAGTGAATGTGCTGTTGACACTGGACCTGGAAGCGAGAACGTAATAGACATCCCGTCCCTGTTCCACACTCAGGCGAACGTATGCGTGGTAGTTCGATCCGTAGGCTGCTGTGCTTGACAGAAGCCAGTACACGCTCAGCATGAGCCCGGTACCGTTCCGGACATGAGTGTAGAGGTACGCAAGTCTGCCTGCACTCCCGCTGGCCGCAATCCTTGCTGCATGCTTCCCCTCATAAGCCTCGTCGGTCCGGTTCACAGAGGGATAGTATTGCTCATTCCATCCAGTAAGCGGATTCTCAGATGGAGACTGCCAGTCCTGTTCGAATCCGGGGTCGACGGTGTGATGGTGGAGAAACCTGAAGTCGTCCACCAAGAGCTGGGTGCGCGCCCCTGTGATAGCCGATGATGTCGTACTGAAGTAAAGATGGAATAGACCGTGATTCGCCGCCCCGCTCTCCAAGAGAGCACGGCCCAAATCTATCTCTGCATAAACCCACACGTTGCGTTGCCCGTAGCCGGGTGCTTTGAGATAGAGCACATCATAGCTGCTGTCGGAGTAGTTGCCGGGCAGTGACCCGTCCCCCACGCTACCAAGGTAGTAGTACATCTCAACGGAGTGCGAGCCATTATGGGCGTAAGAGTAGAGTAGTGCTCTCTGCATAGAGTCTCCGATGCCGTTGTCGTCATACTTGTACCAGAACCGCACTCGCCCCACATCCTCTACCTGCAAGGGGTACTCATCTCCCCATGTGAAGTAACGATCCAACGTCGCTCGTGACTGTGAACCGGTATCGGAGCGGGCGGTCATGTTGACCGAGTGGGAACCCTCTACACTGTCTGTGGATGGACCGAAGTAGGCCGGATCGGTGTTCTCGCTGCGTGACCAACCTGAGCCTGTGCCTGTCTCGAAGTTGCCATTGACTGAGTACACATATCCAGTCCCATTGACAAGACTGTAATCGTCAATGACCAACTCAGTGGCGACGCCTGGTTCTGCGTACGGGTTATGTGCATAAGCGTATAATGAACTCACACGATAGCCAGAACCAATCGGGCCAAACCAGTCTTCAACGTCTCGTGTCACATTTCGTGTCAGATGATTCCAGACGTAGGGCGTGGTGCTGTTCAGCGGGTAGTATACGCTATAGGTGCCATTGGAGAGAGACACATCACCGTACAACAGGTAGTAGTAGACACCGTATATTGGGCCGGATGTGCGTATCTCAACATACAAGTAATGTGTGGTTTCCAGCGATAGTGGCAGGGAGTTGGCCTTCCACCAGTAGTTCAAGTACTGCTTCTGAGACAGATAGGGATATGTCACGTCATAGTACTGATACATGTAGCCATACGACGACGACTGCCTTGTGTTATTGACAGCAATACTGGCCGCATATGAACCAGTGTGAACGTCCGAGGTATCAGACAAGTTGATCCTCACGTAACCAGTCGCCTCGTGATCCCAGACAGCTGGCGTGTTGTCCGCCCGCCACTCTTCGAACTCGCCATTCTCCAGTACGTCCTCAACCATAGACTCTCCGCTGCCGGTGCCGGAGCTGTCTGCCTCCAGCTTTGGGGGAGGGACAGCCCCATCGGGTCCGAGAGGTCGATTTGAACTGGATGCAGGAGCTGACAGAGGACTCGGCGCGGTCGCGATGGGCATCATGAGTGTTATCAGAAAGAGAATGCTTAGAATCCCCTCTAGGTGTGTGCGATTCATCTATGTAAGTCTCCTCGCGTTACTCGGAGCAATAGGTGCCTATTAAGCCTATGGCATGCCTGTGCATCGCGAGTGTCTCACGGTAGTAGGCCATCGCAGCATGACTGCTGAGTGTGCCGGTCAGGTGTTGTTCGCCGGAGTCGCCGAAGACAGATGCATCTTGTTTCAGACTCCACCTCTTTCTTGTGCGCAACGTTTCTCTGAGCCAAGCTGATTGCGTGCTCGACGTTCGAAGACGAAGGCGTGACGTGCTGTTGAGTCGCATCGTGACTACTTAGCGAGGCTCATAAGCCACCCCGCTGTTGTTGTGCGGGGTTGATTGCGTTGTTTGCAGAGCTCGAGAGACGTGTCATTGCTGTTGTTGAGAACGTGGTGCCAAGCGTCGTCAGTGTGACCACAACGAACCTTGCCAGAGACCAGTTCTATCGAGTGGTGCCTGTCGCCGGGCAGGGGTCTGGGGTCGTGCTGACAGACAGTGGCTTTGTGGTGACCAACGCGCATGTGGTGGCTAATGCGCAGGACGTTCAGGTGACGTTGAGCGATGGAAGGACGTTCAAGGCCGTGGTGGTAGGTCAGTCGAGAATCAGGGACCTCGCGCTTCTCAAGATAGACGCGACGGGTCTGAAACCAATTGAGCTTGGCGACTCCGATGCACTCAAGGTTGGTCAGTTCTCCATCGCAGTAGGAAACCCACTTGGTCTTGGAACAACCGTGACATTCGGCATGGTCAGCGCGTTGGAGAGAACAATACAGGGGCCCGACCAGTTCCTCGAGGGACTCATTCAGACGTCCGCACAGATCAATCCCGGCAACTCTGGTGGAGCATTGGTCGACACTGATGGGAAGCTCATCGGAGTTCCGACGGCGATGATTGCGTGGACTCAGGGCATTGGTTTTGCTCTGGCCGTCAACAGAATCAAAGAGGCCTTTGACGAGCTTGTGGAGACGGGTACCGTGAGCACTCCGTGGATGGGCGTGGTGGGCGTGACGCTCAACCGTGGCATGGCTGCCAACTACGGTCTCTCCGTCGACAAGGGTGCGCTGCTTGTAGAGATTCCCCGTGGACCTGCTTGGGCAGCAGGCCTGCGTCCGGGCGATGTGATCGTGAAGGCAGAGGGCACCAAGATTGATGGCATGGAGGACCTCCGACGAGTCATACTCAGGAAGCGAGTCGGCGAGAAGCTGTTGGTGACCTTTCAGCGCAGTCGTGATGTCTTCGAAGTCTACGTGCAGCTCCAGGCAATGCCGTGAGCCAGTCATCTGTTCACAGGAGTCTATCGCTGTCAGTGCGTCGTGACAAACGCCAAGACTCCTGTACTCGGGGTCTGTCCGGTATCCATCCCACCGGATGTGGTGGGAGTGAGTATGAGGTCATTCGACGCTTCAACTGTCTTGAAGGAGTCCCTCCAGTCCTATCGCGTTGCCGTGGTGAGGCTCGGACGTCAGACTCTATCGGACCCACAACGAGCCGTACGACGGTAGTCAGCTGACAGCGTGGACTCCTTCAGATACTCCGTCTTCCCTCCGTGCTGCAAACGCTTATCTGCAGACTGCCTGTCAAGTACTCTGCTTAACCATGCGTGGAGGCGTATTCTGAGATGGACCTGAAGGATCTGTTGAAGAAGGCCGGCAAGGGTCTACTTGTCACTGCTGCAAGTGTGGTGGCGGGGGCCACACTTGGTCCTCTGGCTGCAGGCGCCGTTGGCAGCTTCCTCTCGAAGTCCATGGGCCAGATTGGTGTGGCTGTCTCACAAGAGATCATTGACGAGATACTCATTGAGAAGATTCAAGGGTCGGCCGAACAGATAGTGGAGCTTGCGACTCCGAAGAAGACGGAAGAGACTGCGCAGGAGATTGCGCAGAAGACGGGACTGCCCGTTGAAGATATCACGGCGGCTCTTCAGTACAGTCTGAGAGAGCTACAGGGCGAGCTCAATGGAATCGTTATGGAGCTAAGCGGAAACAGCATGCTTCTCGCACAGGTCCTTCAGATGGCAAGCGAAACCGGCACGAAGATTGACCAGATGATGAGTGAACAGAGTCGAGCTAGTGATGCCATCGAGGCGATACTTCAGAGGCTTGGCTCGATGGAACGTGGACTGGACATCTCGTTCAGGCGCTTCATCACCTCCTACTCAGAGCCAGCGAAACTCGACTACAAGCGACTCCAAGTCATAAGCCAGCTGCAGAGACAGAGGACCGTGATAGCCTCCGGCTTCGGCATCAGGTATGATCCCTCCATGTATGTCCCCAGAACCGCTGAGGAGTCAAACTTCAACAAGTTTGTTGGCGAGGCGGGCATGACGGACCGCAACATTTTCGTCGTGCTCGGAAACGTCGGTCTGGGCAAGACATGGTTCATGGCACGAATGTCAAGTCAAAGTCTTGAGGCCGGCTTTCCAACATTCTTCGTTCCACTCTCACACGGTATCAAGGCATTGACCAGTGTGTTTCAGGTTGAGACCCTCCCTGCTCTAGTTGACCTCATCGACCCAATCCTGGATGCTGCGAAGGAACACGCGTTCATCTTCCTTGATGGATTGGACGAGATGGACCCATCAAACATCCGCGCGCTTATGGGCGCACTTGCAACAGCTCGAAGCGACTCCGTGTCGTTCGTCCTCTCTTGCCGAGTCGCCGACTGGACATCAAACAGAGCCATTGTGAGGGGTGCTGATGAGATAAAGTACTTCATCTACGATGTGCCTCAGGCAACCGCAGCTGCGCGAGGATTGAGAGTCAACACGCCAGTGTCGGTCTTGATGTCAGAGTTTACCGAGACCGAGATGAAGGCAGCAATGCGCAAGTACGGTCTCCCGGAGGCAGTACCATTTGACCTGCTTCCGCTGCTGAGCAGACCCTACATCATGCGTCTATCCGCGGACTGGTACAGACAGGTTGGGTCGCTGCCGTCGCCATCCTCTCCCGAGTTCCTCGACCTCTTTGCAGGTGGCCCCGAATACACGGACTCGGTCTTCAGAAGGTTGGGCATCCTCACGGAACGCGACTCGCTCTATGCCACCGTCGAGAAGCTGATTCAGGCACAGAAAGAACACCTGCAGCTGTTCGAACTGCCAATCGAACCCGAGTCGACTACGTTCAGCACGCTGGTCTCCTCGGGTATGTTACGAATAACACTGGACCGGAGCGGAACTCTGGTCTCAGTGAACCCTGAGTTCTTCATCCCTCTCTGTTCACTGGCGATACTTCGGTACCAGGGGGACGCTTCGAAGGTAGACAATCTCCTAGGCCAGCTCGAAAGGTATATGCCTGACAAGGCGCAGATCATATCTAGGATCGTCAAGGATGTGGCCTTCCCAGATTCGATGGCCACCCCACCTGAGAAGCCAGTGGGACCCACGTCCTCTGTGACCACTACCGGGACAGGTACTCCTGGGTCGGAGCCCGCTGCCAAGCCTGACAAGGAACCAGCGATAGTAGGGCGCGAGCCGACTCCTCCCCCCCCGTCGACGGCGCCCCCATCCACACCCCCGAAGAAAGCATTCGGGCAGTTCGGGTTCGGACGACCCGCAGCTGCGAGTGTAACGCCTCCGGCGGAGCCCCCGTCCACCACGCCACCGAAGAAGGGTCTGGGGCAGTCCTTCGGACGACCCGCATCTACGACCCCGGCGCGAGAAGTCTCCGCACCCAGCTCGGCAGCGGTGCCGGTGGGATCAGTCTATCCTGAACCTGTGAGGCAGCTCTTCTTCCTACTCAACGACCGGGATATCCATGTGAAGAGAGCCGCAGCTATGGCGATGGGTCTTGCTCTGTCGACTGTCCAAGACCCCAAAGAGCGACTGAAGGTGCTGTCACCATATCTTGATGACAGCGACACCGAACTGCGTACTGGTGCGCTATGGGGTATCGCCACTGCAGCAGCCACTCTGAAAGACCCCAACGAGCGCATTCAGGCTCTTCAACCCCTTGTGAGTGACGGTGAATGGGCAATACGCAGGAATGCGGCGTTCGGTATGTGCATCGCCACTGGGAGAATGACTAAGGTTGCCGATAGGAAGGCCGTCTACGAACCGCTTCTCGCAAATGTCGACGGACAAGTCAGAAGCGGTGCGCTTGAGGGACTCGGATTTGCAGCAATGTCATACGACAACCCAGACGATGTGATTCAGCTTCTCGAGAAGTCGCTCACAGACTCTTTTGACCATGTTCGAGGAGCTGCTGCATTGGGTCTTGGGTTGGTACACTCTGCAAAGGCGGAGTGTGCCGCCGCCGTCGACAAGCTGAGCCCACTCCCCCAGAAGGGCCATGGAAGAGTTCGCATTGGAGCACTGCTGTCGCTCTGTCTAATCGGCAGCAAAATGCCGGACTGCTCCGGAGTAGTCCGGACAGTGACACCGCTGCTAAAGCACAAGGAGTCTGATCTCAGAAGCGCGGCCGCCGTGGGACTTGGACTGGCCTCCTTTGGTCTGCCGGATCCGACCGACATGGACGACCTGCTAGAGCCGCTACTGAAAGATGATGAACCCGATGTCCGTTTCGCAGCTGCCCTCGGCTTGGGTCTGGTCGCTACGAAGGTGGCCAATCCTGGAGTGAAGCTGAAGCCGCTCACATCACACAAGGATGAGTTCGTGCGAGCTGGCGCAGCGATTGGTCTGGGGTTGGTGGCCACTCGCTTCCCAGACCCCACAGATATGCTCAGTCTCCTCAAGGACCTTGCAAAGGACACCGAACGGTCCGTTCGCAAGTCTGCAGTTCTTGGCATCGGGCTGGCTGCCACAAAACTCAAGGGCGACAAGAGGTTCGAAGTCATCAAGCCCTTCACGGCCGACTCGGACCCCGCTGTCAGAAGATCTGCTGCATTGGCGTTAGGTGTTGCGTGCACAGAGGCCGAGATCCCTGTGGGCACAATCCTCGGCGAGGTCTTCTGGGGCAACACGCCTCTTCAGCATGACGAGTGTGTCGTGGCAGGCATAGCGACTAGTCTTCGTCTTCGCTACGGCTTCTAGACGACTGAACCGGGGGTCCTCTCCCATGGTCCCTCAAGGGACTGGCCCCCGGTCTCATGACTTGTGTCTTCTGTTACCGAATCACACACGAGGTCTTCCACCGACTTGTCTGGGAGATGCAAGAGACACCGAGTGGTCCGTGATGTGCTCGGCATACATGAGTCTCCTCTGCGGCTGCAGCTAGTTCATCCGCCACATCCAAACGGGACAGCTCTGATTCTATTCGGAGAGACCTATCCCTGTCTGAGCCGCCAGTGCGAGTGGGGATAGTGGTAGAGGTCATCTATCTCAACATCATAGGCTCTGCCACAGATCATGCATCTCACCGTCAGGACTCGGAATCGATACCCCTCCCCATAGTCATTCACGCTCTCTCCCAAGACCTCTAGGTCCTCCTGATATGGCGACACATTGTACGTGCTGTCTTCGTACACGCGGCAGTTGCATGGTGCTCCCTCTCTCGCGTTGAGGAGGATTGCCACCATGTAGTCCACCTCGCTTCTGATGACCTCCTGCACAGAGTCATCTCCTTTGAGTTCTTCTCGCAGTGCCATCAGTCGTTCAAGGACTGTGTGATTCCTTATCGCAGTAATCTCGTGCGATGCCGCCGAGAACAAGGCCCAGTTCGCACGGCCCTCGGCGGAACAGATGAGCCACATGCACAGCTCCAACACCTCCTCTTGCGGTGCTCTCTTTCGAAGCCCCCTGAGGAAGTCAATCCTGCCTTGGAGATTATCTGCCTCTATGCCCATGTACTGCTGGACAAGCGTCGTCATTCTGGAGACGCACTCTCACAAGAGCCTTATCACCATTGTCCTTGTTGCCATGCCAGAACCGTCCTCCTGACTACTGACACATACACCAAACGCTTAAGCGGGCACATCCATGCACTGTTGAGACCAGGAGTACCAACGATGCTGATTGACCATGAGACGCGAACAATAGGTCTCAAGATTGTCTTCTTTGGTCCTGCCATGAGTGGGAAGACGACAGCTGTCAAGTGGCTGTTTGAGGCACTGGGTCTCGCCGAGCGGTTGTCCAGCGTGGAGAACACACTTGGACGCACAATGTTCTTTGATTTCGGGACGATACCTATTCCGCTTGGAAAGGACTGGACTGTGAATGCTCAGATCTGGTCCGCCACAGGGCAGGACTACTATTCGTCCACCCGATCCACAGTGCTGATGGGGACTGATGGACTTGTCTTCGTTGCGGACTCCAATCCGACGCTGATGCAGGAGAATCTGCAGAGCTGGAGAGAGCTCATGCAGATGCTTCCCGACGATGGGACGCGCATACCTGTCGTTGTCTGCCTGAACAAGCAAGACCTTCCTGATGCGGTGTCCGAGGAGACTCTGAGGACCTCTCTCAACATCGAGGAGTCGGTCCCAGTATACAGAGTTGTGGCAAAGAACGGGACCAATGTCGCCGAAGCGGTTCATCGCGTGCTGCAGGACACAATCAGGGATGCAATCTCACGTGTCTGACGTGTGTTGCAGACTCCCTTACGGCCAAGCCATCGTAGTATGGTTTATATTGACTCCTAATATTATGTAGCATAGAATCTGGGATGTGTCCTGTGTCTCAGGACAAGAGAATGATTTGAGTGGACCACAAATGATATCTTTGTGTGAGTCCTACTCAGCTTCGCGTAAGAAACGCAAGGGCACAGTGGCATTGACGGACCGTACACTCACTTTGGCGTGCGGTGAGTGACTTGCAGAAGCCTCAGAATAGGCTGTCTGGAACACGGCGCTCAAATGATATAGGTGGTGGCGCGGCAAGCGTCCGTGTTGCCCGCTCCACTGTGCCCACCTTACTCTTTCTCCCGCGTGCAGGCAGTGCTTCAAGTGACACTCTCCTCTTCCACATCCGAAGGTCTCTCTTGAGACCGGTATTGGTCAACAGCGGACGGGGAGATGCTCGAATAGACGAGGTAATATGTGAAGACACGGTCTGATTCTGGATGAAATCATGAATGCGAGATGGTCGGTGACTCTTGCAGTCCTTCTCTTATTATCACTCGCAAATCACTGCGGACCTTCTCCGTCTCCAACTGATCGCCATCTTCGTGCGCAGGACACCCTTCGACCCGAGATCAGTGAATGGGGTCTGACAGGGGATGCTGCGGGAGGTCTTGCCTTCACCACATGGGCGAACGTGACTGATGTGGGAGGGTCCGGTATTCGCAATGTCACACTGCTCATCACGTCCAGCGGAGGTAGCAGTTCACAGCACTCGATGGCATTCAACGGCACGCTCTTTGAAGTGACTGTACCCCCGTTGCAGTTCAACCAGACTCATGAGCTCAGGATAAGGGCATTCGACATGGCAAACAACTCGGCCACCAGCTATGCACGGACTGTGGACCGCCGGCCTACATCCAAACCCACAGTTGACCCATCAGCGACGATGCCCTATGTGGTCACTTCCAGTTTCGTTCTCTCTGTGCTGGTCTCTCTTGTGGCTACTCTCTATCACCGACGCAAGAGACACTCTACTCACCTGAACTCGCCTTCAGCATGTATCCTCCTACTGTGTATCTAGCTCATGAATGATAGTTCCAGCCCATTTATATGGCGACTACATGTGTATCGATGGAGGTCGTGAGATCGATTGCTGAGGTATGCGCTGAAGCGAGTCATAAGGGGCTATCGATTATTCTTGGCTCTCACTGTGGGTGTCCTGGTGGCCACCACGTTCTTCTCGAGCATGATGATTGCGGCTGATGTGTCGACCAGTGAGTCCGTGAAGACTGCGCTGGCTGAGATCAAGTACGATGCTCGGATGTATGCCAACAACATTACCTGGACAGAGGATGACTACGACGAGCTCGTCAGCACACTGACCGCGCTACCAGAGGTGGATGGTGCCGACAAGTACAGCCGACTCAGCTATGTCCACAATAAGACACTTGGCCAGAGATTCGACATCATGGGTCTGCAGAAAGAGTCCAAGATATGGAACGCACTGACTCATATCAATGGTTCCACCAGTCTGGGCGTGAACGAGACCTATGTTGTGGCCAGCTCTGAGAACGCCTCTGCTCTCTTCATTGGCCAGACTCTGCATGTCCCGGTGGTGGCCACGACATCGACAATGCCGTTTACGGCTACTACATATGTGAATCTGACCGTCGCGGGCTTTGTAGACATACCTGAATGGGCAGCAAGACTCCTGCATCCTCCGGCGTATATTGACTTGGGGTTCATCCAGATTGAGATAGGTGACTGGCGAGAGTACAGCCTGCTGATTGTGGACTGGGACCTAACGGTCACACCACTGTTGCAGTGGTACTCAGGCGTCAGCAACGCCACAGGGCTGCTGATGAATGAGGGCCTGTTGTGCAATCTCAATAGAGCACTCCTCATCAATCCCTATGACATAGCAGGATCAGCAAACAATGTCGACAATGCCATTGCGAAGATCAACGACCGGACCGCCCGTTTCAACACGAAGACAGTGAACCTCGTGGGTAGTGTACTCAGATTGCTCTCGTTCACGTCAGGATTCGTGGTCATTGTCTTCATCTCTCTCACAGTCCCTATCATCTTCATGTCTTGGTACTCGTCTACTATGCTCAGCGATGTGAGCTACAACCTCAGACGACGTGAGTTTGGTCTCCTTCAGACGAAGGGCTTTGGTCCAAGGTCGATTCGTTCCATGCTGCGTTTCGAGGGCATAATCGTTGGACTCCTGGGTGGATTCATGGGCCTTCTTCTAGGAACTCTATTGGCGCACCAGATTGTTGGAGTCACCTTGGAGACCCCGTTCATTGTGCTGACGTCGAACCCCATTACGGCCATTGCTGTGGTCCTCTTTGGGACGTTTCTCGGTTGGTGGGCCGTTCGCGGTCCTGCGGACCGGGCATCGAAGCTAGAGCCACTGGATGCTCTGAAGCAGTACATCTACATTGAAGAGCAACGAGAGTACAGACGGCTCTTGCCGACGATTGCTCTGGTTCTCGGCACGTACAAGATCATAGTCTGGGC
>JACAEL010000042.1 GCA_013388835.1 Candidatus Thorarchaeota archaeon
GTCCTTATGGCTGTCGTACAACTGAACCTCATCGGCTATGGTATCGCAGTGTATTTCGCTGCAACAGCACTAATACGTCTGTGCCTGATAATGGCAAAGACGGCTCGGATGCGCTTCGACCAACCCAGAATGATGCCCCAATCCACTTCTTCTTCGGACTCCTCACCATCCTCCGACAGGGCTCACTGCTCCTATTCAATCCTCTGGAGACTGGGTCGAGCCTTCTCAAGAGTCTTCTTCAGACTTGCCATGCTCGTCATACTCTTGGGCATAGGCCTAACGCTCTACACATGGACTGTGGAGATCCTCAATCCCGGTGCATGGGCAGTGAACTATGGCCAGTTGATCATCATGCGGGTCTTCGGCTTGTCTGCAACGGCAGTCGCCATTCTCGTGGTGATGGTTCCTGCCTCAAGCTTCCATAGGACACTGAGTCGCACAAGAGACGAGTTCTGCCGAGTAGTCCGCGAATCGTATGAGAAGAGGGTTCTCATCTACCTTGCCATGGACCTTTCATCTGAACACAGGGAGAGACTGATCACCGAGTCCAAGACCCTCCACATGGTCATGGCGTACTATTCTAGCCTATCAACGTGGCCCTTCGGAAGACCTCTTGTGCTAAGACTAGCAGCCGGCGGGGCAATTCCATACATCGTCGCATTCTGTTTGCATATGCTGAGTATGTGAGGTGAAGGAATATGGTCCAATACTCTCTCAGTGAACTGCGCGAGATTGCTCTTCGGACACCGGACATCGAGGGCAACAAGCCACTGTGGCTTACATTGGGACTGACGCCGCGCAAGTTGCTGAAGGTGACAATGCTCTGTTTTGCCCCCTTCACTCTGTACTACATTGCCAACAGCCGCTTCAGTAGCCTAGCAATGCAGGTCCTGTCAGGGCTTGCTGTCCTGTTACTCGGATTCTGGGTGATTCAGACACACTATGAGGTGTTGGGAGAGGCATATGACCTCTTTTGTGTTGAGAAACCTGAGGGAGATATGGGGACTAATAGGCTCTTTAAAGACAGAGAAGACTACACGCAGTTCCGTAAGAGGGCTCAACAGATACTCTTCCGAGCTCCGCACAACGATGCTCTTTCCATCGTCATTGGCATTGGCATATACATCATCTTGCCCATAACGGGAGGCTACTACTTTTATGTGACCACCGGAGACATCATGTTTGCGATCTTTGAGGTTGATGCCACACTCTTCCTGCCTTGGGCTCCCTTTATCAAAGTGGTTAGCTGGCTATACTGGTCGTTCATTTGCACAGGTATCATCGGACTCGCCATGTCTTTCGGTAGGGTGTACCGTGTCACCAGCCTTCTCAGTTCCAGCTACAGCAGCTTCACCGTCTTTGGCATGATTGAGTGGCTGAACAAGCAGAGGATGCGGGGCGAGACTACGGGGGTCTTGGTGACAGCCGAGTTGTGTGATACCATCAGACGTATAGGCCATCATGTGACCTTGCGTCAGTTCGCCTGCCAGTTGACAGTGTTGCTAGCAAGGGTCACCATGCTTGCACTCTTGTTCGGCTTTATCGCAATGCTCTACAACCTATTGATGGCCATTGTCGGAGTATTCAATCCTGCAAGGCTCATCGCTGGTCTGTTGATGTGCAGTGCCAGCATTGTCTTCGGGATTGCCTTCTTTATCCACCCACAGCTCAGAATGCATAGTCTCATGTTCGAATACAAGGAGAGCATAGTCAATCTGCTCCAAGATGCATATGAGGCGTGCATAACCGATTACATCACCGCCCCCAAGGATGTGGCCCAGTCGAAGGATAGCGAAATCGAGTACCTGAACAGTGCACTGGACTACCACCGGGATCTTGGTACTTGGCCATATGCGCCGCTGCAGATGTTGCGCGTCATCAGCCTTGCATCAATCATCCTTGGACAAGGTGTGATTGATGCACTTCGACGGTTGCTCGTTGGGGGCTAGCCACGTCATGGCGCGTTGCACGCTGTGATGCTGAGGACGCTCTTGGTGTACTCGCATATGTCAACCATGCCGAACGTTCCACCGGATGTATCTGGGAGACTCCACTTGCGATCTATTTCCATGCGGCCAAGCAACACCTGCTCAAGAGATGATGAAGCCTTGCCTTCATGGTGAAACAAGGACTGCGAGACCGACTCAGCACCTGGACTGACTTCGAAAAGTGACCGTTCATTCTTGGTTGAACAACGTTGGACACAGGAGTTCTGTCGCTCCCACGTAACGGCACTGGAGTCACTCCTCGAGGTCTTATGAGGCGTCGAACCGACCTTGAGCTCTCCGTTCCCGCACGGAGGAATGTATGCACCACGCAGCAATGTCCAAGATGGTCCAACTTCCGGGCAGCTGCTGCCAACCCCAATGACGTCACGCTTAAGCAACAAGACTCCATGTATGACCTGATAGACTTGTACGCAGCTTCTAGAGACTCTCAACAGTTGTATTTGGCACCTGCCTTGTCCAGTCCTGTCAGAGTTCAGATGCATACGCGAACAGTGCTGGCTGACCTCCCGTATGCCAGTATAGGACTGGAGTGTCCCGGTCCACTTCACCTGACAGTGCCATTCTCATGAGACCGAGACCGCTCTTCGCTGTGTACACGGGATCAAGGAATACGCCCTCGTTCTTGGCAAACATCCGTATGGCACTCTTGACGCCCTCTTCGATGACACCGTAACCTGCCCCAAGAAACCTGTCGTCAACAGTGAAGTTCGGCTCAAATGGCTCCACAATGCCTGGGTACTCCTTCACTATTCTGGAGACCATCCCCAAGACCCGTGAACTGAGCGTGGCCTCATCATCCAGTACCGAGTATGCGATGATCTCAGCGTCAATGTCGTATGCCTTGGCACCGACTATCATGCCCGCCAGTGTGCCTCCAGTGCTTGTGGCGGTCACTATTCGCTCTGGATAGAAGCCGACCTTGTCCATCTGTTCTCTCAGCTCCTTCATGGCCGCGACGTAGCCAAGCGAGCCCAGAGGAGTGAACACGCCAGCCGGGAGTGCATATGGTTTGAGCCCGAGCTCTTCAAGTGTCTCTATGACCGTTGGCAGACGCTGTGTCAGGCTCATGAAGTCGTCGTCCGGATAGAACTTCAGCTCTGCACCCAACAGCGTATCGAGGAGAAGGTTGCCCTGAAGTGTTTCCGGCTGCTGTCCCGCAAGCAGGAGGATGCACCTGAGTCCATACTTGGCTGCGGCAGCAGCAGTCTGGCGACATGAGTTGCTCTGGACTGCGCCGACAGTCACTAGTGTGTCACAGCGATTCTGAAGTGCGTCTGCAACCGCGAATTCAAGCTTTCGTGTCTTGTTACCACCGAACTCAACTCCGGTCAGGTCGTCACGCTTCATCCAGAGCTCCTTGAGACCCAAAGACTCGCCAAGGTTGACCGCGCGGTGAAGTGGTGTGGGAAAGAAGCCCAACTGAACGCGAGGAATCCTATCCAACATCTCAAGCAATCTCTCCGGTGGCAAAGGCTATCAGAAGCATCAGAATTGCAGTTATGACTCCTGCGGTCAGCGTGCGAAGCCCATATTTCCAGACGTTCTTTCTCGACACATGTCCGAGGAACACACCTAGCAGGTAGAGTAGCACGAGGCACATGACGATTGCGACCTCGAAAGCGGAGTAGTAGTTGAGGACTCCGATCGGCACCAGCAGAAGTGGACTCAGCACTATGAGAGCGGTCACAGCGGGAGACGCCCCATCCACAAGGGCCACCACGATCGATGTTGTCTTCGAGGCCCTTGCGTACATGGTGTCAGACATGTCCCGTAGCATTGCCCGTCCTATGTCCTGAACCTCACGGTCTCTCTCAGCTCGCTCTGCGAGGTATGACCCGCTGAAGCCAGAGATGGTCATTGCAACCGTGGCACCAGAGGCTGCAAGCAGGACAGCTGCGAATGAGACCTCCGGGTGCGTCGAGTCAATTGTGAAGAGACCACCGAGAATGAGCCCAAGCATTGTGAGGGCGCCGTCGAATGCATTCATCGCCATGTAGCGTCGGGCAATCTCAACACCTTCTGTGAGTTCGAGTGCCCTTCTGACACGCTCAATGAGTCCCTCATTCTCGTTGGATGTCTGTCGTCTGTCGTCTTCTTCGTTGCTCACAGTCCTTCCTCATGCTGAGCCTGCGAGTCCACTCCTCTGTCACTCTCTTAAAAGATGGTTGGTAATTGCCTCGTGATGCGAGTCTCTTGTGCAGGCTGATTCGTGATCTCCCTCTATGACCTCGACACTGGTCGGAACTGCCAGGTGCACAGAATTGCACCGGTCGGCTGACAGGATGGTATCTGACGACTTCTCGGATGTGACTCCCAGTTACGAATGACGAAAAAGGCATAAGGGTCAGTTGCCAGAAGTCCCAACGGTGCAACTCGGAGAGGAAGTATGACCATTGACAGAAGAGCGGGAAAGGGTAATCACAATCTTCGACCGTCCTCGTGGAGTCAGATTCATTGGTCTGACCCAGATGTTCTTTGGATTCTTTGGGATACTTGCGGCCATTGGAGTCCTGTATGCGTGGGCGGTGGGGGTGCCGGACCTGGCTGGTGTTGGTCCACTGTACTCGCTCCTCATCCTGTTTGGGGTCGGCATTCCATGTATTGTGATTGGTAATGCTGTTGACGACCTCCGAAGGACAGCAGTGAAGGCACAGATAGCCTACAGTGCCATCGCCGTCCTGCTGACAACCATGTTTCTTCTCTTCAGGGGGATAGGCTATCACTGGCGGGTACCCCTGTTCGATTTCACCCTTGATGTCTACATTGGCAATCTCGCCGCAGCAATACTGGTCCTGCAGGCCAGCTTCGCAGCGTATCTTCTGGTCAGCTGGTCGAAGGTGGTGCCGCCACCGGGCGTCAGGGTTGAGAGGGACAGGAAGAAGGCTCGGGAGATAAGAAGGCGTCAGCTGCTATTCCCTCAGCCGCCTGTGCTCCTCGCACCGGACGGGGTCCATGAGACTGCCGAAGACGAGCAACGACACATACTCGAAGTGCGCCGCGTGACTAGCACCGAAGGCATGGCGATTCTATGCTCAAACTGCGGGGGAGCAACCCCGGTCGGCAAGCAGCTGTCCGGTCATGATAATACCGTGATCTGCGAGTACTGTGGCGTGCGTCTTGCCGTCGGCAGCGTCTTCGTCCCGTGTGCTAACCACCCGGACTACCTGGCGGCAACGACATGTTCGGTCTGTGGAGAGCACTACTGCAGAAGGTGCCTGACTGCCCAGAGCCCTCCAGTTGACGAGCGATGGACCGGCTCTGTTGTCTTTGTCTGTCAGAAGTGCTTTGAGGGCCGATACAAGCCTGCTGTGACGACAACTTCCGTCGTAATCCCCACCGAGAAACTCTTCCAACAGGCGGGAGCAAGACTGTCACGTGTCAGTCGCATATACAGGCGTTTCTTGGGTATGTAAGGCCGAGCAATGGTATAAGTTCTGAGGTTCTCAGCTCACATGCTGGCAGCAATAGGCCGCTCCGGTGGAGGTCACGGCAGCAATGACAACGTTGGCGCGGCCATTCTCATAATCATATTGATCGTCGTTGCCATACCAGTAATCGCGTTCGTTATCCTCCTGCTCGGAGCGATAGTGATCATCCCCGTGCTGTTCTACGCGGGTCTTGTGAGTGTTGCTATCGAGTCGGTGAAGATCATTCGGCGGACCGATTTTGTCTCTCTAGACCAAGCAAGAGAGAGAGGCCTCAAGTCAAAGGTCCCTGTTCAGACTCAGGAAGACAAGTCGCGCGAGGTGATGCAAGAGTGGTCTCGGAGCGGGGAGAAGCCACTCACACCGGACCGACACCTTTTCGACCCCTACTACAGGGGGTGATGTCATGGACCGTTCAGAAGTCGTCACTCTGTGCCCAGTCTGCGGCGGCAAGGTTCAGCTAACTCATGATGACAAGGTCAACAGATGCGAGTACTGCGGCAGTCCCATGTTGGGTCCAAGCCAGAATCGAGACTGCGTGAATCATCCCGGCAGGCTGGCCAAGGGAGTCTGCCGTGTGTGCGGCGACCTCGTATGTGAGGAGTGCATGGAACAGAGAGTCGGTGACTATGGCGGCAAGCTGCTCACCGTTGTCAACTGCAGGAAGGCCGACTGTGTGTCTGCCAGTTCTTGGGCACAACCTCTCAACAGGGAATACATGAGATTAACCAACATGGACTGGGCTGACCGTGTGGACTCGGTCATATTTCGTCTTGCCGGCATCGGTGGACTGCTCTTCATGGTCTTTGAACTGTTCTTCATTCTTGCAATGGTCTATGTTCAGTTCTTCACATCATGGGGCATGGCCAACATCCCAAGGCTCTTCATCCCCGGCGATGTCATCGTCACACTGGGCATACTCGGCAACCTCCTGTCTGCCGTCATCCTCCAGACCGCGCTGCAGACGTATGTCCATGACAGACAGTTCGGCTCCGGCGGCATACTCCTGGCGTCGCTGGTCCTGGAGGTGGCCTTTCTCCTATTCAGAGGCCTGGCCTACGGGCTCCTGCAGTACCCGGACCCAAGGTTGCCTTGGTTCCTCCTACTGTCGTTCCTGTTAGCCACAGTCCTCGCGTTCGTTGGAGCGCTTGGTGCACTGGCGGTCGGTTACAAGAAACGCAGGCAAGTCAGGACTGCTCGCCTGCGCTTGGGTCTTGCAGTATGAGACAACTCACTTGGGAACATCGAACAGGTCAATCGTCCTGAAGTGCACCACGTCAATCAGTCCCAGGTCCGTGATCTTCAATTTCGGAATCACTGGCAGCGAGAGGAACGCCATGGCCATGAATGGCTCGTCCAGCGTGGTGCCAATCTTGTGGGCCGCCTCCTTCAGCTCCTTCAGCTTCTCCATCACATACTCTACAGACTGGTCGGACATCAGCCCGGCTATGGGCAAGGGTAGCGAAGACAGCACTTTGCCGTCTCTGACGATTGCAATTCCGCCCTGCATTCGGACAATCTGTATGGCGGCTTCGATGAGGTCGTGGTCATTTGTAGCCACTGCAACAATATTGTGACTGTCATGTGCCACAGAACTGACCATCGCTCCGTCGCGAATACCTGTGCCCTTGACAAATCCGATGGCTCTTGGAGCTGAGGCATTGTGACGCTCGATGATTGCCACCTTTGCGAGGTCTCTGTCCACATCAGGGACCGCAATACCATCGACCGTGTGGGTCTCCTCAATCAGGTGTTCTGTGATGAGTTGATGAGGAATCATCCCAATGACGTTCATGTGTGTGCCACGAGCCTTCACCTGGAAGTCCTCGGGCTCAAGCCAGTGAATGTTCACGGACCGTCTCAGTCTGGGTTGCAACTCGACTCCGAACTCTCCCACCATCTTGCCCTTTTCCGCCACGAGAACACCCTGCTTGTACACCTGCCGGACCTTCACCTTCTCAAGCGAGTCAAGCACTGCAATGTCTGCGTGGTACCCGGGTGCCACTGCTCCGACGAACTGGAGTCCGTAGTGTCTTGCAGTTGACAGCGTGGCCACCTTGATTGCCAAGACTGGGTCCAGACCGTATGATATTGCATCCCGAACCATGCTGTCGATGTGCCCCTTTGTGAGAAGGTCCAGCGTGTTGCGGTCATCGGTAACGAACGAGCAGAAGAGAGCGGTCGATGGCGTGATGAGTCCCACCAGGCTTTGAAGGTTCCTTGCGGTCGACCCCTCCCGAATGTGTATGTGCATTCCGCGTGATAGCTTCTCGGTCGCCTCTTCTATCGTTGTGCACTCGTGTTCGCTGGTGATTCTCGCTGCGACGTACGCGTTCAGGTCGAGGCCTTTCAGACCTGGGGCATGGCCATCTATTCTCTTGCCTCTCGCTAGTGCCACACCTATCTTCTCAAGAATCTCCGGATCTCGATACACCACGCCGGGATAGTTCATCGCCTCTGCAAGTCCGAGGACGTAGTGCTCGGTCATCAGCGGCTTCACATCAAGAAAGTCAAGGGTCACACCATTCGTCTCCAGCTCCGTTGCTGGAACGCAGGAAGGAAGCATTATGTAGAACTCGAGCGGACCCCCACGCATGCTCTTGGACATGTACATGATGCCCTCCATGCCCAGAACATTCGCTATCTCGTGCGGGTCAGCGATGACCGCGCCCGTACCCCGAGGAACAACCGCCCGAGCATACTGAATTGGCATGACCATGCTTGACTCGACATGGACGTGACCATCAATGAAACTCGGAACTACGTATTTGCCCTGCAAGTCCACGGTCTTGCTGCCTTGGTATTTGCCGATGCCAGCTATGTAGCTCTTGTGAATTGCAACATCTGCCTTCTCAATCTCATCGGTGAACACATTCACAACCTGTGCGTTCTTGAGAACCAGATCAGCTCGGGTCCTGCCGGAGGCCACATCAATCATCTGGTCCAAGGGATAGGTGTCAGTTCTGGTAAGAAACAAGACAATTCACATCCTGTTCTTCTCACGGAAGTGGCATCCCGTGAAAAAGATAGCTCTGTCGTCCTCCTGACCGCTCCACTGTCACCAGCCACTGAATCTGAGCATACTGTGTTGGTGCTTTGAACTGCTGCGTGTCGCAACGTTCACCGGGTGGACCGTGAGTGGCTGTACCGAGTCTCGACCCCGCTCGAGCGCGGAGTGGTGGGGAGACCGACGCACCACACAACGGCGGTAGAGGAATCTCAAGCCTGTGAGCTCATGACGAAGGGCGCCTGCGGGCCTCCAACGCACCTGCCCGAAAGACGCACCGACAGAGAGACTTGTTTATCAGCGAGCCGAGCGAGCATTGTATTCGTCTCGAAGTCTATGCAGGAGCGAGCAGCAAGGTTGGAGTGCCAGCCACAGAACAGCGCCCGACATGAGCTGGAACTGATACCACTCATGGGGTTCCCGCACATCACGAGGGGCCAAGACTTGGGCTCCGCCATATGCGACACTATCCGGTCGAACCGCGTTGAGCTGATGGACGGCGACGTATTGGTCGTGACTCACAAGGTCGTATCGATAGCCGAGGACGCAGTGCGCGAGGAGGGGCAGGTGCAGGTGTCGGAACGCGCCAAGAAGATAGCCGCATGCAACGGTATGGACCCAGTGAAGGTCGAGGTAGCGCTTCGCGACTCGGTGGAGGTATTGCGCGAGACTCCTGTGCTCATCACTCGAATTAGGAGCGGACTGATCACCGACTATTCCGGTGTTGACAGGAGCAATGCACCACCGGGCTGCTTGGTCCTTCTCCCGACCGATCCAGACCAATCCGCAAGACGGATTCAGGAGCGGCTGAAACAAGAGTTCAACAGGGATGTGGCTGTCATTGTCTCGGACACTCAAGGTCGACCATGGAGAAGAGGGGCAGTCAACCTCGCAATAGGCGTCTCCGGCATGTCACCATTCACGGTGAACGCAGGCCGAACGGACTTGTACGGAAGGACGCTCAAATCATCCCTCGTCTGTATCGCAGATGAGCTCTCTTCAGCCGCAGAGCTTCTGACCGGCCAGGCTGACGAGGGCATTCCTGTTGTGCTGATTAGAGGGGTCAGGGTGGCGAAAGGAGAGACCGGTGCTTCGGGAATAATACGCCCGATGTCCGAGAACCTGTTCCGATGACAGATGGTGTGGGAACATGCGGAGACGCAATCAGTCCCACACGACAGACACAATGCCGCCCTGTTCGTGCGTCGGTGCAGAAAAGCCTTAGAAGGCCTCATGATTAAATCAGATGGGCTTGACCATGACCGACCACAGAAGGCTCGCACTTCCAATCATCTACTGTGTGACAGGAGTCATTGCCACACTGTATTGGGTTTACTATCTGCTCTTCGTGTTTCAGGACATTCCTACACTGGACCTAGTCCCCGTAATCAGCGGCGGCGTTGCACGTGATGTGACACTGGTATTGGCTGCTGTCATACCCGTGACTCTGGTGCTGTATCTGCTGCTCTCCCTGCCGATGTCCGCAGTCTACATACTGGTTCTGAGGCTAATACGGGGGCCGTCCTATGACCTCAGCATAGTGCAGACCGGGGAGTCGTTCAGTGGTACGAAGATACTGAAGAGAGTCGCAGTCCCTGCGCTTTTCAGCATCACATCTGCACGCCTCATTCTCGCTCTGTTGCCGGACCTGCTGTTCTCTGTGCCAAGCGTACTGTTCGCACCCGCGTTTGTCGGTCGAATGATGAGCTTCGAAGCGCTGTTCTTTCTAGTTGGGTCGCTCGGTATCGCCTGGGGAGCATTGGTGCTGTTCACGCCGACTTGGGTACTGAACGATGCAGGGGTGGTGATCAATCTCAAGACGAGCGCGCTCAAGTCTCGTGTGTGTCCTGATGTTCAGGGCGTCGGCCTGTGGTTCAGCCGTTTCTTGGGAGGATACTCTATCCTTGGATACCCGATAACTTCGCTTGGTGTCGTCATCTACGGGCGCTTCCTCACATATGAGAGCTTCAGCATCATCGCGCTGCTGAACTCTATCGCTTTCATCGCTATGGTTCCGCTGCTAGTCATGGCGTTCCTAGTGCCTGTTGCGTTGCTGAACGAACTCCTCCTCAGAGTGATGACCAAATACGTTCGTCGCGTTGCTGTCGCCCTCGGCGGAAAGATGACAGCAGTCGAGACGGTCGCTCCTGTCGAGTAGCTCCACGACTCACGGGGAGAGACCGGTCTCGCATTGAGGTATGCTTGACCTCGTCCTCTGCTGAGAGCCGCAACGCTGAGTGCTCCAGGGGGCAGAGAGGAACACGACTCTCTTCGCTCTGCCCTTCCCATCCACCCTGACATAGCCGCCCTCCTGGAGCGATTTGAGATGGCGGGTGACAGTTGTCTTCTTTGTCTGGCTCACCTCGAATAGGGTGTTCAGGTCCATTGCTTGCGCATCCTCGATGATGCGGAGAAGCGTGAACTCCGGGAGTGCCCTCACTATGCTTCTCAACACCTCATTCTGCCGTCTGATGTCATCATCATCGCAACAGAGCGCGTGGTTGATGTCTTCCGTCAGCAGATTGATTCGGTCTACGAGCTGAGCTCTCTCAGTCTCGTATCTTGCTATCAGACCGCTCGACTCATGGACCAGCTGAGCGCACAGGTCACTGCTTAACCCCTCAAGTGCTTCTCTTGCTGCTAGTCGGGACTCTTTCATGAGACCCCCTAGGTCCGCTGTGTCAAACCACTCGCCCGCAATCAGCGATTCTATCTGGTTGAAGTACTGATCCAGACGGCGAATCCATTCGCCTCGCACGTCCTGAAGAATACCCGCGAGCTTCAGAGTGAGCCTTGCTGAGACACTATCCGGGCTAGTCATAGCTGAACCGATAGGCATTGCCCATCTTCAGAACTTGAGGGCGAGTGTAGCTGACGTATGACTCACCTGATAAGGTGTCATGGCATCTGCTCCCGTAGTGCGGAGCGTGCGCCTTGGGACCCACAGATACACGGCCCAAGCCTGTGGCATCTGTCCGTGAGCACAAACCGAGCAAGACTTGCTGATGGACCAACCAGTGACCTCATGCAGTCAACAGCGAATGGTACCTCCCTTGCGCGCACCTCAAGGCCCACTTCTTGGAGCGCTGAACGTAGCAGCTTGAACTCCTCAATTGACACCGTATCGGTACGCAGACCCAGCCCATCAAGAATCGAAAGACCATACTCTGTGAGCGAGAGCGCTGTCACATCAACACGGTCCCTGAATACAGGCAGTTCAAGTGACATCACTTCATCCGAGCGCCGCCGTGCAAGCATTGACGCCAGTTCGAACTGCCTCATCAGTACCAGCTCATCTGCTCGAAAGAACAACGTGGGGCCGTTCGCAATCAGCTGTGCACGGAGCTGCGCAAGACAACGGCCCTTGACCTCAGACACCAGCACAGTGAAGTCGCTCAGGTCGCCATCGGTGGGCATGAGGTCTGCGGGGTCACAGTCGCACCCTGACAGACAGCTCAACCCAAGGCCCTCTAGCATTCCCTTCTGTGTGTGGAACCACAGTATGCGGGGCATATGACGCAAGATGTACCTCAGTCTGCGAATGACCTCTTCAAGACCCAACCGATGGACACGCTCCGAGTAGCACTCCCACTTGATACGACGCAGGGTGTTGCTATCCAGCCACCTAGCAGCAGGCCGGTCAGGTCTCTCCGAATGCGAACTCACAGTCTGGTGTGCCTCGCTCATCAGTGCCCAGACCGAGTATCGCATCGAAGGGTCAGCCGCAAGTTGGACCGAGTCATCTACGGACATCTCTTCCAATTGCTCGCACCAGAATAGAGGCGAGAGATCCACGCTCAGGGGGGTCCGTCCGCCTCCAACCCCTCGCATGTCAAGCAGTCTCAGCTCTCTGAGGTCAGCGAGAGGCTCAAGGTCTATTCTCTCAAGGGGGTTGCCTCCTATCTTGAGAACCTTCAGACCTCGGCATGCTGACAACGGGCTCAGGTCAAGCTCAGTGAGGTGGTTCGAACTCACGTCAAGGACCTCAAGACGAACGCAGGCGGAGAGCGGGGACAGGTCCAGTGACTTCAACTGATTCCGTGCCACCGACAGCTCCCGGAGCATTTGGGCGCTTGACAGAGGCTCTAGTGACAGTCGGTCAATGCGGTTGTTGTACAGCCAGACGTTCTCCAGGTCGGAGAAGTCGCCCATTGACGATAGGTCCACCTCCCGTACTCCAAGACCTCCCAGCGACACGCATGTGGATGACACCTGCAGCGACATGGTCTCCCCGTTGGAAAACACAACTCTGAGCCGCAGATGTTCCATTGAGAGCACTTCCATAGACCCCTTAGTTCCCGCGCGGTATTAATGCTGTCTTTGTCAGCTGACTGCATCACTGCCACTCGATGCGAGCGAGCCGGCTGGCTAGAGGTAGCGGCGGGTCCTGAATGCATCTGAGCCGTGATTCAGCCACCAGCTGGGTCTCATCATCCACTGAGAACGCCTCCAGTCTGTAGAGATGGAAGAGTGGCGACACGTCCAGCATCTTGAGTTCGTTGTCATTCAGCAGCAAGTACCTCATCTCGGAGCACTTGATGAGTGGAGTCAGATCCAACTGCCGAAGCCTGTTGTTGGACAACACCAGATACTCTAGACTTGCGCAGGACGACAGGGCCGAGAGATCGAGTCCCTCTAGCTGATTATGATGGACGTAGAACCAGCGCAACGCATTGAAGGGTGGAAACCTAGACATTGACA
>JACAEL010000043.1 GCA_013388835.1 Candidatus Thorarchaeota archaeon
AGGCCATCCAGGACGTCCTGTTCAAGTCCCCTGTTGAGATTCTCTGGAATACGCGTGTGCGCGAGTTTGTGGGTGGCGACCTGCTCGACTATGTTGTCCTCGAGGACACTCGGACCGGAGCCACCAAGAGTCTGAAGGTGGATGGTGTGTTTGTAGCACTTGGATCCAACCCTGAGAGCAAGCTCGCCGTAGACATTGGTGTCGCGACGAACGAGAGGGGAGAGATCATTGTCGATGCCAGGCAGAGGACCAGTGTGCCGGGCATCTTCGCTGCTGGTGATGTGATAGAGTCCATGAAACAGATTGTGGTGGCCACAGGTACAGGTGCAATTGCCGCGGACTCCGCATACGCATACATTCGTGGCGTCGAGCGAGGTCCGAGGTAGCGGTGCGCTTTTCATTCTTGGGAGTCTGTTGCAGAAGTCAGAACTTAATCCCTATGTCGTCGGCTTCCTCCTCTGCATTCGGACCTTAAGGAGTAGCCCTCCCATCAGAACCGCAAGAAGACTGAAGAGGTCATATGCCTGTGCATAGGCCGGGATTCTGGCATTCTGGACGGGAGGTGGAACAAGAGTCTGAGAGGTTTCGCAGGGCACTAGCGCTGCAAGACCGAAGAGGAGCACATGCCACGCAGTCGACAATACTGCCAGTTGGAACATTGCGGCGAAGGCGGACTTTACACCTCTTTCTAGTTGTGTATCACATCAGTTGTGCAACAGACCCGATTACGTCCGCCACTAGTACTCGAATCCTCTTCGGGCTTGGAGCGCCTTCTCCTTGTAGTAGTGCTTGACCTCTCTCATCTCTGTGACAAGGTCTGCGGCCTCGATGACCTCAGGTCGAGCATAGCGACCCGTCATGATGATCTCAACGCCTGGTGGTCGGGATGCGATCAACTCGAGCTGGTCTTCCAGAGAGATGAGTCCCCACTCGACTGCAACGTTGATCTCGTCCAGGATAAGTACATCGCATAGCCGCTCTCTCAGGGCTCTCTGAGCCATTCTGAGCCCTTCCTGCGCCTTCTCAATGTCGATTGGGTCGGGGTTGTGCCTGTCGACGAAACACTCCCTGCCAACAGGGACGAGTTTGAAACCGGTCACGCCTTCAAGGCTTCGAAACTCGCCATAATTGACCTCGACACCGTCGCCCCTGTGGGCAACCTTCGCTTTCATGAAGGCAATCATCAACACTTCAAGTCCGTGTCCTGCAGCCCTCAGACCGGCTCCCAGCGCGCATGTTGTCTTTCCCTTGCCGTTACCTGTATAGACTTGGACCAGACCCGAGAGTTCCGGCTTCTTCAAAGACTCGCACCTCATGCCTTCAGGCGCCTTACAATCTCGGCCACACGTCTTCCCAGTTGCTGACTGCTCTCCACGGCCAGTGTGTCGGTCTCAGCGGTACGCCACTTCCCCTCGTCTGTCTGCAGGCTGCCGGAACCAAACGGACCCTGCCTCACAGGACTTCCTACGCCACCCACGACAATCATGCCGTGAGCGAGAGCATAGCGATTAAGCAGATCAATCACAGCCTCCTGACCACCATAGCGTAGTCCCGCGAATGTGATGGCACCGAACACCTTGTCACGCAGCTGATGGTCTTGCATCTTCATGGACCGTGACCTGTCCATGAAGTCCTTCAGGACTCCCGGGACCGATGTGAAGTATGACGGTGCAGCGATGATGATTGCGTCGGCCATCCTGAGCTTCTCCTCCAGCTTCGGAAAGTCGTCCATCTCGCTCTCAGGACATGGCTTCTTCCTGACACACAGGTCGCAGCCTGTGCACCTGCGTATGGTGTACTCGCTCAGGTCCAGTATGAGTGTCGAAGACTCTCCACCAGGGCCCGTGTTCAACACTTCAGAAGCCGCTTCAAGTGCCTTCTGCAACAGAAACCTAGTACTCGACTTTGCCTTCTTCGGGGAGCCAGACACACCCACAATGAGCAATCCGGATGCCACCTCACAGGCACGTCCAAGTGGACGGATACTTCTACGTTTCGGAAGTTCCTGTCTTGCGCCTCCACTCTGGGGTCCGCCTAGTGGACAGGCTTCACGTCCTCCCATCGAGCGGATTCTCGGGCAGATGCTAGAGCGAGACCATGATTGCCTGACCTAACTCACTGACTGCTCTCGTAGCGGCCATGCGGCTGCTGCCCCTATATGATGCAGCGACAGCAGTCAGTCCTCGTACGCGGAGTGTCTGCACGGAATACCCGCTGATCTCTAGTGCCGACGGTACCAGGTCCATTGAAGTCCTGAGTGTACCCGTGGTCAGCCACTCACGGATCATTCGGAGGTGCGCGTCAGGCACATTGCCGCCAATCATCTGACCCTGAGCATCTAGCACAGCGACATACGCGACATCGTGTTTCTGAAGTATCTCTGTTATGGCCTCTTCGATTGCAGGAACGGACTTGTCCAACGGTAACTGAAGGTCCATCTGAACGTAATCATCAACGAGCTCTTCAAGCCCTGTGACGTCCTGCAACTGGCCTGACCACGAAGCCACAATTGGTCCATATCCTCTAGCCATCGCCCTGCCCAAGGACATGGCCTTCTTCTTGAGTGCAGCAGGAGACTCGTCGGATGTGGCCTCGATGACTAGCGAGAAGTTCTCCAGAAAGGAGTATACCCACATGTTGCCGCTATGCTCCATAATGTACGGCTGGTCCGGGTTGGTACTGCTTGAAGAACTATACAACATGACACAGGTGCGGACGTGATGGGGAATAGGTGAGTGTCCGGATGACTCATCAGTACCTGAGTGGTATCTTCGCACGTACAGTGGATCTCCGTTGTTCTTGACGACGTACGCAGCCCGTATCACGCGAGTGGTCTCCTCGGCCTGAAGGACTCGCTTCAGAGATAAGTCTTCTCCGTTCGCATTGCCAGTCTTCAGCCTGTTTAGAGTATGGAGCGGTGTCGAAAGAGGGGACAATGCCCCCGCTGGCGGCGCTTGTACCAATACAGAGGCATGGTCTTCAGGTGAAGGAGGGACTGATTCGGACAGCCCGCTCAGTAGTTCGTCTCCTGTGACCATATGTGCTCAGAAGCCATGAATGCCAAGCGAGTCCGCATTCATTGGGATAACGTGGCGAATCATCGTGCCATGATACAGTGACTTCGGAGGCCTTTTAATGTGTGAATCACATCACCAGTCAGGTCAAGTGTCATGCCAAAGGAAAAGGGTGAGCCACTGAAACGGAGCCGCTACGACATTTACGCGGAGATAGTCCGGATAGTCCACATCTACGGGTACTGCCCACTTACCAAGGCCGCCCGTTCCACTAACTTGCCCGTGGACAGGGCAAAGGAGACCATAGAGTACATGGTCGAGAGAGGTCTGTTGGAGGAGGACGAGGAGGACGGTCATCGCGTCTATAAGGTCACTGTGAGAGGACATCAATATCTTGAGCTCTACAAGAGACTGGCGGGGCTGGTCGGCATACCCATGCCGGAGCCCATAATCGGGATGTAGTGTGTGCATATCCACACCATCTTGTGTAGTAACATATTGTGACCCTTTCTTGTGGTTTCGCTTTATATTCGGGGCATGACTCGTTATGATTGGATGAATGTCATCAAGGAGACCAACGCATGACCGAGAGAGTCAAGTTCAAAGGACAACCCAGACTAGAACTGGGCGCAATCGAAGGAGACATCGAGATCTCCGACTGTGACTTTGTGGTTCCAAGAGAGGGAACGCAGATACTGATCAATGGAAATGTCAGAGTGGAGGGTGATGTCATCTTCGGTGGCGCTCTCAAGGCCAAGGCACTACACGCAAAGGCAAAGTCGATTGTGACCGTTGAGGGAGACCTTGACATTGAGACCACAGCCTTTGTTGACAGAGGTGACCTTGAGGTCCACGGCTCGGCATCCGCGAAGGAGATTGGAGCCGCTTCAGCACTGCGAGTAGAGGGCAACCTCACCTGTTCCGGTGCCAAGGCCGGAGGCTCGATCAAGGTGAGGCGAAACGCCAAGGCGCACCGCATGAGTGCAGGCGGGAGTGTTCACATAGAAGGCGATGCAGAGGCGGACAGGGTCAGTGCGGGAGGTTCTGTGGCAATCGACGGTCGTGCCACTGTATCGGAGGTCTCTGCGGGTGGTTCAGTGAAGTGCAACACCGGCAGGATTGGAAAGGTCGATGTCGGAGGCAGCTTCAAGGCCCTGGGAGCCGTTGAAGTGGATGAGATTGACGTCGGAGGCTCAGGTGTAGTAGGACCGGGCTCCACTGTCCATTCGGTGGACATAGGGGGCTCGTTCAAGTCTGATGGGAATCTCAGTTTTGGAGTCATTGATGTTGGCGGGTCGGTCAGGCTGGGAGGAGACTCGGAAGGAAGCACCATAGACGTCGGAGGCGCGCTCTCCGTTGATGGCAGTCTGCATATCAAGGAGGACCTTGATGTTGGCGGCAAGATTGAGATAGAGAAAGACCTCCGATGCAATGGCACTATCAAGATTGGCGGCACCATTTTCGTTGGCGGAAGAATCGACACTTACCGTCTGGCGGTTGGCGGGCGAGCAGAGGCAAAGTACATTCGTGCGACTGATGGGTTCAGGATTGGACGCAGGGGCGAGGTGCGTGGCTTTGTTGAGTCAAGAGACATAGTGGTGCGAGAGCGGGCTCGCACAGAGGCGCTCTATGGAGAGCAGATACGCGTTGAGGAGCGAGCCAGAGTCAGGCATCTCTATGCCCGAGACATATACCTGGAGCGAGAGGTCGTAATTGAAGGCACTGTCATGTACACTGACGATCTTGAGACCGAAGATGGAGTGAGGTTCAAGGAAGAACCCCGCAAAGTCGACCAGCTACCACCGCCTGAAGAGGTAGCGGGCCAGTCCTCGGAGCTGCGAAGGAGGTCAGATGACGGCCCTTGCACACAGTGCTCGTAGTAGCGGGGCAGTCCTCGGAACCGCAAGGACGGCCAAGTCAAGAATGGTAGTCATGCGCGCATCTCACGGGTTCACTGTCTGAGAGCCAGCATTCGAATCTCGCGGGGTGCAAAGGTGACTGGTATGCGACCTCGCTCCGTATGGCTTCTGATGACAGTCCCGTCCATCTTGACCTCGTCCGCCATCTTTTGCAGACCCGCAAGAGTCAGAGTCACCGTCTCCTGCACATCCGACATGTTGTACAGAGTGACGAGAAGGGAATTGCCACGAATCCTAAGCGACGACACTCTGATCGACGGATTGTCAAGCTCTAGCAGAGGGCTGGAGAGCTTCTCTGGGAACACAGCCTTGTACGCCGTGAAGGCCAAGGGGGTCGCACCTGCCGCTTCAGACTCCTCAGCACTGATATGCAGCGGGTCTGATGACGAATGGACCATGAAACCATAGAAGAACTCGTACTCCGTACCCATCTCCTGAGCCCCGGGAGTGGGCTCCGCGGGACCTGCATGCATGGGTCGCTCTGGAAAGTCCGACCGTGACAACCAACCAACGCTTCTCACAAGTGTAAGCGCAATACGATAACCGTTGGCAAGTTCAACTTCTGGAAGACCCCTGTTGAAGACTGTGATTGCATCTGGGCCGTTTGCGTCATCGACTCGGATGAAGCGTTTCTGTGCCTGAATCCCAGATGGCATCTCGGGATATGTTGAGACCGACTCCCGCAGCTGGTCGGGTGTTGGCATTGGCTCCGGTGCGGCCAGACGTCTGATACAGCCGAAGTGCGTGGACGTTGTCGTGTGTTCGGACTTGAACGGGAGGTCAAAGCATATGCGCAGACGATGGTCGCGCGTCCGATTGACAATACGTGTGACAATCTCAACTCGGGGCGTGTCGCGGTAGAAGCGGAATACCGACTCAACTGGGACCTCGGTCTTTCCAACTCTCGCAGTCCTTGTGTCATCAAGCCGGTCGCGCAGGGTCAGCACCATGCTCTGCTCCACCTCAGCAAACAGGGGACCACTTGTCCGCAATGATCGCTTCACGTCTGTGACAGACACATAGTCCGGTGGCACCATGCCAAAAGTGTACTCGTCGCCGCGGTCGCCAAAGTCTTCGAAGACGTGCAACCGACGATAGACGCAACCTGTGACCTTGTTTGTCAGGCTCAATGTGCCATCCTTGCTGAAGACGACTTGGTAGAAGCGATTGGCCACCCTCTCAGTGGTAGCAGTCAGAGGCACCACCTCCGGCTTCGGCTCCGGCTCCGGTTGATCGGGACTCGCACTCAGACATGCAAATGACCATGAGTTGAGTGGCACCACAGATGCGTAGACTGTCTGTGTCGGACGAGCAGCGACAATGTGTATCTTCTTGTAGGCCTTGCTGGCCAGAATCTCGCGAGCCTCTCTCTTGAAGGCCTCCATGTCAAAGTCACCGAGCGGCTGGTAGTCTGCGTCGAATCTCAGTTCCAGCAGACCGGGCTCCGCACCTTCGTGGTACTCCACTCCATTGATATAGAAGTCCATCAGCTTTCTCCCGGGGAGCAGCTTCATGCCCATCTTGGCAGCTGTGATGCCGAGCGTCATGTCGAGAAAGATGTCATCATGTGCCCGGACCCGCTGCACGGCATACGCCTTTCCGTCAGGAGACCTCAGGCTGCGGATGTCAGCCCCTCTCGGAAATGAGAACTCAAAGTACGTGGGTGTCCTCGATGTGGGTCCGGAATGGAATACCAGGACCTGTGACTCATCGCTGGGGACAATAGACTTCTGGATGGACTCTGAATAGCCCTCGATGACGGCTTCTGCGATGCTCTGAGCCCACGAGAACCGAGCCTTCATCTCCTCGTGAGTCTGGTCCACAGAACATCCGCAGATTGAGTCGTGAGGTTGATTCTGCAGGAACCATTTCCATGCGGTCGTCAGAAACCCGGAGGGGTACTCCAAGTTCAGCAGCTCATGCAAGTGAGCTCCGATTGGCTCGGCCTTGAGGACCAGAAGGTCCTCGACCCTCTGACTCCAGACCTTAATCCACATCCTCGCGGAATATGTGTCTTGGAGCATCGGGGCCCTTGCCGGAGACCTCAGCTCCCCAACGTAGACGGGCAGTTCCACACCCTGGCTTTGCACTGCGTTCTCGGCGAGGTCCAAGTAGCGTTCCAGACCATCCACGCTCACGTCAAGCTCTGGGCTTGACAGACGCTTGGCATACGCCGTCACAAAGGGCTGAGGAAAGAGATGGTCAGACCCGTTCATCAGCAGGTAGACAGGGACTGCCGAGAACGGTCTCAAGTCCTGTATGAGACCCCGAGCGAGGTCCACGAAACCGTCATAGTCCTCGGGAAACCTCGACGCATTGCCGTACCCGCCAGGCATATAGACAGTCAGGAGCGAGTCGGGCGAGTTGGCATGAGACCTCCATTGGAACAGGGTTGTCTTCAGACTCCACGGCACGCCTCGCCATAGGACTGCTGCACGAAGACCAGTGAGATTGCGAACCAGCTGCGGTATTGCACTGGTGTGACCGAACTGGTCAGGGAGGTATGCAATCTGCATGAGCGGAATGCCGAGCCGCGCGGCGAGGTCGTGGCTGTACTCAAGATTCCGAATGAGGCTCTCTCCACCCACTAGCCACTCGTCAGGCAGGAGATACCACGGTCCGACAGACACTCGACCAGCCCTTATGTGCGTGAGTAACTCCTCCTGACGCTCAGGTCGTATCTCGAAGTAGTCCTCAAGCACGACTGTCTGGCCGTCGAGCATGAACCTGTAGTCCTTGTCCTTCAGGCAGTCGAGCAGCTCGTCGATCAACCTGACGAGGTTGTATCTGAACCTCTGGAAGGGACGATACCACTCGCGGTCCCAATGTGTATGTGGGACGATGATTGCAATGTCCGTCACTGATGCTGCAACCTCATTCTGGGTCATGGTCCTCGGAATACTACTCCTGCTGGTGCAAAGCCGCCATATCAAGATTCAGCAACTGACGGAGTAGCCATGGGCGTCTCGAAAGCAGCACGGTATCGTACAGGCACAGCATAGTTGTCGAACGAGTGAGCATACCATCGACTGAATCGTTCTCTCACCTCGCCGACGACCCTACGATGTAGACTCTCCTCCACTTGAGGACTTGACGACCATACGCGACCATGTGGAGTACTCGCCACCTCACCTCTCTTCACCACAACGCGCCCGCCCAACACTGTGAGGTGGGCTGAGCTGAATGCACGGACAATCCGGTCGGGGTCACGCTGAATGTCGTCAGGACGCAGGTCGTAGACGGCGATGTCCGCATCCGCGCCCACACCGAGATGACCCTTCGTCGCCTGCAGCCCTAGGATCACCGCTGGTGCAGCCCTGGTTGCTATCGCCACCTCGTACAGAGACCACTCTCTGTCAGACTCTGCAACGGTGGAGCGTTGACCGACGCTCGGGTGCATCTCGGTCAGCCATCGGTCCCTCTGCCGCTTGCTCATCAGCCAGGATAGGACCAGAGGGTACTTTGTGAAAGGCCCGGCATTGGGATGGTCTGTGCTCAGAGCGCATCGCCAGATGTCCCTGATGTTGAGGGCATACTCCATTGAGACCGCCCACTGTACAGCGTTCGTTGGGGACTTTGGGTCGTAGGTATACGGCACGATGCCTGCGCCACCGGGAAGCTCTACATCCACGGTCATGTTCGCCCACTTTGAATGCGTGAGCTCGTACAGAGAGAACTGGAAGGGACCATCACCTGTCATGGTTGTAGCAGGCCCGAAGGTGATTTGCCCCAGGTCGACTGTGAAGTGGTCGTTTGCATTGGCGTACTCGGCAAGCTGGAGGCCTCCGGAGTGTACATCCTTCCACTCAGGCCTCCCGCCTTCAACCATTCCAAGAGCGTCGAACGAGATGTGGGCAAGGTGCACAATGTGTTTCCGTCCGTTGTGACCTCGGATGTGCTTAAGCGACTCCAGCTGGGCAATGGTTGTTTCGACGTTACCCACCTTTCCCAGGTTATTCGGGTGGAAGTGCAGAGGATGTGGCAGGCCCAACATCTCGACCGCCTGACAAAGCGATGTGAGAATCATGCGAGGAGTGATTCTCCAGTCGGGTATCTCGGTGTCAAGCTCCCGCACGTTCTTCCCGTGAGCCCATGCATAGGTCCCGCCGGGATTAACCACCTTGACGCCGAGGCCACCGGTGCTATGAAGTATCCAGCTGACGTAGGCTGCAAGACCGGGCAGGTCCTCCTGTTGGACGAAGTCGAATGTTATCATGTTGTTGCCCAACATAGGCAACATGGCGATGTCCACGTTCGTCAGGTCGTGCAACTCCTCCCAACAGTCGAGAGCCTTCACGGGAGGCACAGCCGGTTCAGTCACAGTGGTGTATCCCATTGTGGAGTAGCGATAGCCGGTTACGAATGAACTCGGCAATGTGAAACCCACACCGGAGCGTGTCTTCTTTGTTGCCGCTACCGGGTCAGCTCGATGATCCTCGGGACACATTGCACGAGCGGTATTCAGTTTGCTCCCGAGAATGTGAGTGTGAATGTCGACACCGCCAGCCATGACAGTGAGCCCGGAGAGGTCAATCCTTGAGGCACTCTCGGGCACGGAGTCCACTATCTTGCCATCCCTGATGGGGATGTCCATTATCTCACCATCGATGTGGTGCAGTGGGTCATACACCCTGCAGTTCTGGAGCAGTAGAGAGCGTGACACTATCTCATGCTCACCATCCTGTCGTATATCATGCGGAGGACTTCTCGGTCTGGAAGCACTCCAGCTGGCGGCTCCACTACCTTCCGGAGGTATAGAGGAAGGCCGTCCATTCTCACTGCGACCCCGTCACATTCTATTCCGGCCATCGCAGTGGGTATGTTCACTTCAGCAATGAGAGAGGTCAGGTTCCTCTTTGGATCCAAATTGATCACAGGGATGCGTCTGAGATGTCGGACCGCAGCTGCAGGGAGACTGGCAAGAGGATCAGCGGCCACGTTCAGCAGCGCGTCAACTTCGCCCCGTTGTAGTAGGTCGACTGCAGTATACTCCCCGGGCTGGTATCGTGGGTAGCCTCTGGAGAAGTCCACTGCAAAGGGGTAACCGGTGGTCCATGTCAGGGTCCTGTTGGCTCCTGCAACATTGAAGTGACCACGCATTGGCACCATGCTCCACTTTGCATACTCGTTCAGCTCCTGAACAAGTCGGATGGCCGCGTCCACGTTGTGATGTCTGCCCCAACTCTGTGTCAGACCCAGGCCATAGAAGAGCACTCCATATTCTGCCGCTCTCATCGACTCTGCCATCTGCTGGAGCTGTCCGATGGAGAGTCCTCCAACTTCAGTGCAGTCCAGCTTGTGCCCTCGAAGCAGAGCTCTGAGGACCGACATCACCTCAAGGTCATGGCCGGGTTGTATCTGGTAGAATGCGTCTGCGGCCTCAGCAGAGACCGTCCTCCTCACATCAACGACCCAGATGGTCCGTTTCGAGGCAAACTCCCCAATCGGGCGTGTGTACCTGTTCAGATGTCGAGGATGGGAGACCTGCGGATTCGAACCCCAATAGACTACAAGGTCCGCGCGGAGCCGAACCTCTCCCAACGAGCCTATTGGTTCGCCAGCATCCTGAGTGCCAAGTATGGATGGCCCGTGACAGACCGAGGAGGTGTTGTCTACCACCCCTCTCACCAGTTCGGCTATGCGATAGGCTTCCCTGTGTGCATCATTCTCAGTTGAGCTGAGACCATACACTAGAGGCCTCTTTGAGGCGGAGAGTATCCGTGCAGCATGGTCCACCGCAGTTGCAAGCGACACGAGCTCGTGGCCGCTCGAATGTCTCAAAGAAGGTCCGACCAGACGGTCGTCGGCATGCCTGAGGAACTTGGTCTTGCTGATAGCACACCCATTCCGATTGGACTTGATTCTCCCATCGTGGACCATGAGCTCGATGTCATCGCACAGGCAGCCGCAGAAGGGACAGGGTACGTTCACAACAGGCACGTCGTCGGTCAACACGGACTACTCCCCAAGCAATTTGCCCAGCAGTTCACTCACTCCCATGACCGACTGACCGGGTGCGGCACTGACTCTCGCTGCGACCCCCTTGAAGGTGGGCATACCACTGCAGCCGGTCAGTCCACCGATGAGTAGGTTGGCGTAGGGTCCAGTAGGTACGAAGATGACTCCGGGACGTGCCCGTCGGTCGACAGCTGATCTGAGAACAGCCGAACCCGCATCAGTCCGGACAAGTACTGGTTCGCCGGGGGATATACCGAGGGCTGAGATAGAGGAGGCGTCCATCTCGCACACAGCTGTTGACTCGATATACTCTACTGACTGCTTTCCGGTCTCCAGCGCTCGTCCTTGCGCAAGAGTACGACCAGTGGTGAGGACTACCGCAATCTCAGCCATCGTCATGTTCATTCACCTCAGTATGCATGAGGTCCGCACGGTGAGACCAAACGCTCTTGCATTTATGTCTGTGTGAGGCGCAGGGACAACTACCGAGTGACCGCAGAGGAGGGTAGACCGATACAGGATGATTGCGGATGGGAGCCAGAAGTCGCTTCGATGACTTTATGAGTGGAGTGACTCCGCGGCGAGTCAGAAGAACCCCGAAACAGCCTGCCGATGTGAGTTATATGACTGACAAGAGCATCCTTGTTGACCTCTACACACGGACCTTAAAGATAAGACTCTTTGAAGAGAAGGTGTGGGAGCTGTTTGGCCAGAACCTGGTCCCCGGCACACTTCACCTATATCTTGGTCAGGAGGCAGTGGCGGCCGGAGTTACTGCAGCACTGAGTCAGTCAGACCTGATTCAGAGCACTCATCGAGGTCACGGACACGTCATTGCCAAGGGTGCAGACATGAGTGCGGCACTTGCAGAGCTCCTCGGCAAGAGGACGGGTTCGTGTAAAGGCAAGGGCGGCTCAATGCACATCACCCAGTTTGATGTGGGCGTGCTTGGCGCGACAGGAGTAGTGGCATCAGGACTGCCCATTGCGGTCGGAGCGGCTCTGTCCTGTCAGATGCGAAAGACCAACCAAGTGGTGGCGTGCTTCTTCGGTGATGGGGCCTCGAACAATGGCACGTTTGGCGAGTCACTGAACATGTCAGCCATATGGAGACTGCCCGTGATCTGGGTGGTGGAGAACAACCTCTATGCAATGGGCACGCCAATCAAGCTGATGTGCCCGAGCCTGACGATTGCTCAGAGAGCAGATGGGTACTGCATACCGAACGTCGTGGTGGACGGGATGAACGCTCTTGCTGTGTACGAGGCGGCTGTGGTTGCAGTTGATCGGGCAAGAAGGGGAGAGGGACCCACACTCATCGAGTGCCAGACCTACAGGATGAAGGGACACTCACGATTCGATGCCGCAAAGTATCGCCCCAAGGAGGAGGCGGACTACTGGTTGAGCAAGGACGCTGTTGAGACGATAAAGAAGATTGCAGTCGAGCAGGCAGCCCTCTCTGAAAAGGAAGCAGACAAGATACGGAAGACGCTGCAGAAAGAGGTGGATGCTGCAGCCGAGTTTGCCATCAAGTCAGAACAGCCACAGCCCGACGAGGTGTTCGACGACGTCTATGCGGAGGTGTCCTAGATGACCGAGATGACGTACAGAGATGCACTCAGGGCAGGACTCAGAGAGGAGATGCTGAGAGACAACAGGGTGTTTCTACTTGGCGAGGACATCGGAAGGAACTGGGGCGGAGCATTCTCAGTCACCAAGGGTCTGGCTGAAGAGTTCGGCGACGACAGGGTGAGAGACACACCCATATCCGAGAACACTATTGTCGGAGCTGCAGTGGGAGCGGCGATAACCGGCCTGCTTCCGGTGGCAGAGATAATGTTTGGCGACCTGATTGCCTTGGCGATGGACCAAGTGTGCAACCAAGCCGCCAAGATGAGATACATGTTTGGTGGTCAGACATCTGTGCCACTGGTAGTAAGAACTGTCTTCGGTGGCGGAAAGAACATCGCATCCCATCACAGCCAGTCACTGGAAGCATGGTTTATGCACACTCCAGGACTCAAGGTTGCGGTCCCGGCATTCGCCTCCGATGTGAAAGGACTAATCAAGGCAGCCATTCGCGACCCGAATCCAGTCATGTTCTTCGAACACAAGCTGGTCTACGACAAGAAGGAGGAGGTCCCCGATGGTGACTACGTGATACCTCTGGGCGAGGCAAAGGTCAGGAGAGAGGGCACGGATGTCACTGTGTGGGGTACGTTCATGATGGTACACAAGGCCCTTGCTGTGGCTCAGGAGCTGGCCAAGGAGGGCATAAGTGTAGAGGTCATTGACCCCAGAACGCTGGTGCCACTGGACAAGAAGACTCTCATCGACTCCGTCAAGAAGACAGGTCGTCTGGTACTGGTCACCGAGGAGACCAAGACTGGAGCCACGACTGCTGAAGTGGCTGCGGTAGTTCAGGAGGAAGCCTTTGACTGGCTCGATGCACCGATCAAGAGAGTGAATGCGCCCGACACACCTGTCCCATTCGCACCCAGCCTAGAGAACCGCTTCATTCCAGATGAGAAGAGAATCACTGAGGCAATAAGAGAGGTTCTCAAGTAGTCATGGCAGTCCCTGTGGCCTTTCACTGTGTAGCGTGAAGTAGAAGACTGTACCGACGCCGGGAGTGGACTGTGCCCAGACCCGTCCGTGATGTGCCCGAATCACTCGTTCGACTATGGAGAGACCAATCCCGGTTCCGCTGTATTCCTTAGCCGAGTGCAGACGCTCGAATGGTCGGAACAGTCGGTCAACCTGACTCATGTCAAAGCCGATACCATTGTCTCGCACGTAGAAGACACGGGTTCCCGCCTGCATCTCCCAACCGACAACTACAGACGGACTCGGACTGTGAGCAGTGAACTTCCAGGCGTTGTCGAGAAGATTCTGGACTGCGAGTCTTATGAGGCCGACATCTGCATTGACCTGCATATCAGGAGCAATGGTCATCTGGACATCTCGGTCCGGGTATTGTTTTCGCAAGACTTCAGCCGCCTCTTGAAAGACAACGGTGAGACTCACTGGTGTGAGCTCAACTGTCTTGAAACCGACCCGCGACAGGTCGAGAAGGTCTTTGACAAGGTCTTGAATCCTGTCAGCACTAGACTCGATTTCCCTTATCTGCTGAAGCGCCTCACTTCCATCGAGCTGAAGAGTCAGGAGCCCGGTCAGCATCTTGATAGAATGTAGAGGGCTCTTGATGTCATGTGACACCGCAGCTGCAAAGGCCTCGAGCTCTCGGTTTGTCCTCTCCAGTGTCTGCGCACGTTCCGCCTCTCGTTGTCGACTGGCTTCAAGGTCCCTGAAGAGAATCTCATACGGTCGGGTGAGGCTTCCACGGACGACGGCAAGATAGATGCAGACAAAGGAGACCACCTTGAAGTAGTGACCGACTACGTTGAAGACGCCGTAGACATCCGTGTAGAGCGTAAATGAGAACTCCGCGAACACTGTCATCAGCATCGAGAGCATCAGCAACTGGTACAGACGTTGGTCAAGGTGTTCTCTCTGGAAACGGTAGAGTAATGCGGCCGCAATCAGGATGACTATGATGATGTACTCGCTGACAATCTTGAAAGGAGTCAGCCCATATCCCTCCACATAGCATTGAGGGAACAGCCTGAGGAAGATCGTAGGTAGTACAAGGACAGTGACTGTGGTGTATACTCCGAAGACCGCCCATCTATTCACGACCCTCTTCACTGTGATGGAAGCAATCAACAGGGAGATACTCTGGAGGTACCGCGCGACAATCCACAGTTGGGTTGGTAGGTCTGCATCAAAGCCCACAAAGACCCCCATGCCCTTGTACGCAAAGGTATGGAGCAGGTCTATGAAACCTACGAACAGATGCGCTATCCCCAGCGTCAGCAGAAAGCTGCTGGCGGAGAACCTGTGTGAGTTCCAGCCCACAGCGAACACGGCAAAACCGACAACAATGCTTGACACCTCGGCGATGCCATGAAAAAGGAGATAGTTGGACCGACTGACGACATAGAGCAGAAGGAAGATGATGGTAGCCATGAACACTTGGAGCAATACGGTCGGTCGTAGTAGAGAACGCAGTTTCGGTCTTGTTGGCAAGTGCCCTTTCCTCCGCACAGATGGCCGCAGCACATAGTACAATGCATCATCAGCGTTATATACACAATGTTAGGTCAGCCAGAGGTAATACTGCCTCCTAACCCCCGATTCTCAGCTTGTCGATGAGGAAAGTCACAATGGTCGCCACGATGATTATGCAACGGATGAGTGTGGCCATGGAATATGGCGTGATTCTAAAGTGGCTCAAGAAGGAGGGTGACCCGGTGAAGAAGGGAGAACCCGTGGTCGAGATCTTCGGGGAAAAGAACGAGTTTGAGCTCGAGGCGCCAGAAGACGGGATACTCCTCAAGATACTCTGCGATGTCAACGATGAGATTCCAATATCGGAGCCCATTGCATACATAGGGAAGAAGGGGGACACCATCCCGGACGCCAGACCAAAGAAGATGAACGTGCCCGTGCCTCAGGCGGCTGTGAGTGTGTCTACTCCCAAGTCTGTTACGAGCGCACCGACTCCATCGTCAAGCGCACTGCTCCCCGACGGCAGAGTCAGGGCGTCACCTAGAGCGAGAATGAGAGCCAAGGCTGCCGGTATCGACCTGACCAAGGTGACCGGTACAGGTCCAGAGGGGAGAGTCGTAGAGAGAGATGTTCTGTCATTCCAACCTCCTGCTGCAGCCCCGTCTGAAACAACACCACCGGCCGATGACAGAAGGATTCGGACCGTCGAACCAATGAGTCCGCTTCGCCGCACCATCGCAAGGAGGATGACACAGAGCGCTCAGAACCCGCACATAACGATGATAACGGAGATTGACATGACCGAGGTCGTGACGTTGCGGGAGATGATAAACGCCAGCCCTGAGAGACAGAACGGTGTGAGGGTCTCATTCAACGATATAATAGTAAAGGCGGTGGCTGACGTCCTTGAGAGATTCCCAAGATTCAATGCAACACTTGTAGGCAACGAACTCCACTGCTACGAGGACATTAACATAGGCGTTGCCATGGCCACTCCCGAGGGACTCATCGTAGTGAATGTGAGGAGAGCAAACAAGAAGTCCATCACTCAGATAGCTCAGGAAACCAAGATGATGGCCAAGAAAGCGAGGGAGGGTACGCTCTCAGCAGATGAGATGACGGGCACCACCTTCACAGTCTCCAATCTTGGCCCATTTGAGGTGGACCTTTTTATCCCTGTCATCAATCCTCCAGAAGCAGCAATCCTAGCACTTGGGCAGATAAAGAAGAAACCCGTCGTTGTGGACGACAAGATAGTGATCCGCAGTATGATGATGGCCAGCTGCGCGGTGGACCACAGGATACTCGACGGAGCACCCGCCGGTCAGTTCCTCGCTGCACTCAAGTCAACTCTGGAGCGTCCCTTCTTCATGAGCATCTGAGTTTCGTGACTGGCAGGACGCTCCTGATTGTAGTTGGCAACTCTGCAGCATTCGCTTTCCCTGAGATGCCAGCAGTGCAACAGTCAGAGTTCAGCATGCAGGGCGTATCGGTCCACGCGTGAGTATCGATGTCGCGTCTTGGCGGAACGCTCATACGAGAGTCTCTGCATGCCGGTACTGCGAAGGCTGTCTGTACAGGTCTGACAAAACGACACATGGAACGGGCGAAGAGAGTGCGCCTCGTACTCCTGCTCCGACGGGAGACACCATTCGTTTCTACCAGTAACACCCGAGTGGAAGAGGTGTACTCCCGCTGATGCGGGAACAGTGTCTGCTACAGGTCAGTTGCCCATTGTCTTAGACCTTTCCCCGCTGGATGTCGCGCATGATCATCTTGGTAGTGAGGGCAGCACTCATCAAGACACTGGGCACTCCAGCCCCGGGATGGGTTCCTGCGCCCACCAGATAGAGCCCCTTGACGTCCTGCGACCGGTTGTGAGGCCTGAAGAAGCCTGACTGTAGAAGGGTTGGTCTCAGACTGAATGCCGCTCCCTTGTACGAGTTGAGTTCGACATCGTAGTCCTTGGGTGTAAACACACTCACAACATCAAGGTTGTCTAATAGTCCGGGTAGTACTCTCCGATCGAGTGTTGAGAGGATATGCTCCTTGAACGACTCCTTACGCTCTTCCCAGTCGATACCATTGTCAAGATTGCTCACAGGAGTGCATGCATACATGGTCTCACAGCCGGGTGGTGCCAGCTCCGGGTCTGTGCGTGTGGGAATGTGGAGGTAGGTGGAGAAGTCGTCAGGTAGTGGGCGGTTCTTGAAGATGTCCTTGATGAGACCCTTGTACCTTGGCCCGAACACAATACTGTGGTGCGCCATGTCGGGGTACTGCTTCCTCACTCCAAAGTAGACCATGAAGAGGCTCATGGAGTACTTGGCCTTCCTGAAGCGCTTGTCGCTCTCTCGTCTCCTGAATCGTCTGTCAATCATGGTCGTATAGGAGCGGGCGACATCAGCATTGGATATTACCAGGTCCGCATCGTGAAAGGTGCCATCTGCGGTCGTGACACCCTTGACCCGTCTCCTCTCGGAGACCTCTATCTGCTTGACCTCGGAGTTCAGTCGAACCTCTCCGCCCAGCTCTCTGAAGAGTCGCTCCATGCCGTCCACCAACTTGTGGGTCCCGCCCTTTACCCACCACACGCCATGTTTCTCCTCAATGTATGTGATGAGCGTGTATATTGCGGTCGCCTCGAACGGGTCGCCGCCTATGAACAGCGGATTGAAGGACATCGCCATCCTCAACCGCTCGTCCTTCAGGTAGCTTGCTACAAATCCATAGACGCTCTTGTACGCCTTGTGCCACACTCCGGCGGGGCCCATCTTTGCCATGCTCCAAATCGTCTCGAAGGGCATGGAGCCAAACTTCTCGAAGCCAAGCTCATAGATAGGCTTGACCCGTTTCAGGAACTTCTGATAGCCCCTGACATCATGTGGGTTGAACCTCTCAATCTGAGGCAGGTTGTCTTCCATGCCGCCATATTCCATCTGTGTTCCATCGCTGAAGTAGAGCCTGTACTTGGGCTTGATCTCCTTGAGCTGAACATAGTCGCCTGCCTTTCGTCCGGCGAAGCTGAAAAGGTCATCAACCAGAGTAGGTGGGGTGAGTATCGTTGGCCCGGTGTCGAACGTGTAGCCATTCTTGGTGAAGACCCCGGCTCGACCCCCCAGCTGGTGTCGCTTTTCGAGGAGAAGCGTCGGGAAGCCTGATGCCTGCATTCTGAGTGCAGCTGCAAGACCCCCAATGCCACCTCCAATTACAATGGTGCGCCTGCCGGAGTTGTCCATGGACGAGTGCGTAGTCATTTCAGGTCTGCTCCTTTCGTGTCTTGAGAAGTCATCCGGACAGGCGCCTGATACGCTCCTGTTCCCTGACCTCTCTCCTGTACTCTCTTCTGGCTCGAAGCGCTATCACGAGCTTCTTCCACTTGGGTACCACAGCGCGCTTCCTGAACACGTCATAATCCATCTTCTCAATCTCATCCAGGATAGCACCGTAGACCCTGGCTGCCACCTTGACGGTGAAGGCACCCGCAGGAGGGAGGTCCTCGATACCAACCTCAGCCAATCTGCAGATGGCCCTCGTACGAGAGATCTCATGCTGTATCATGCGTCTGAAGTTCGGACTCACCTCTTTGCGACCGAAGTCCTCGTCACGAACACGGAACTTCCTGCGAGTCTCCTCGGGTATGTATATGCGTCCGTTGCCATAGTCCTCTTCCACATCTCGTAGGATGTTGGTCAGCTGCAATGCAATCCCAAGATCGGCAGCCCTATCCAGAGTCTCAGGGCTGGTAGCACCCCAGATGTGACACATCATCAGACCGACCGTCGAAGCCACCAAGTAGCAGTATCTGTCAAGCTCCTCGTTGGTCTTTACACTCTTCAAGGTCAGGTCGAGACGGACGCCCTCTATGAGCTCATGCAAGTACTTCACTGGAATCTTGTAGCGGACCATCGTGTCGCCGAAAGCTCGGAAGAGCGGATGATTGAATACCTCTCCTTCTGCGAGGCGGTCAGCGATGTCATCAAGCACCGATAGCTCACGCTCGCGTTCCTCTAGACTGAGATTCATCTCGTCTGCGAAGTCGTCTGCCATGCGACAGAAGCCGTAGAGTGCTGCAAAGGCAAGTCGCTCGTCCTCGTTCAAGTACCTTGATGCAAAGTGGAAGGATCTAGCATTCTCCTTGAACACGCCCATGCAGTAGTCATAACTCTCCTGCAAGTCGATTGGCCGACTGGCGGACGATTCTCTGACCTCAGATGGGAGTATCCTTAGGTAATGTGTTCTTTGGCTTAGCATATGCTCACACCGTCTATACGGCAAAGGCCCCTAGACCACAGGTACACGGATTCTGTAATTCTGGGTTGAAGAAGATTGCACGCCCCTCAATATTAAGCTCTTAGTTGTGTTCCTTTGGGCCATGTCGAAGAAGCGACTCGCAAATGACGAAAAGCTCACCTACAGCGACGCTTTTTAGTCAGTGGGCGTGTAAATCCTCTTCTTGAAGGCACATGGAATGAAAGCGATAGTCATTGGTGCCGGGATAGGTGGACTGTCTTCAGCGGCTCTTCTCGCGAAGAGAGGCTATGACGTGACAGTCCTCGAAAAGAACCAAGACCTTGGGGGCAGAGCCAGAGTATGGAACAAAGACGGTTTCGTCTACGACATGGGGCCGTCATGGTACCTGATGCCTGAGATATTCGACCACTTCTTCTCGGCGTTTGGCAGGAGAACGGAGGACTTCTACAAGCTCATCCGACTCAACCCCTCCTACAGGATATTCTTCGCAGACGAAACGGTAGACATCTCTGCCAACCTGGAGGACAACATGGCTCTCTTCGACAGATTGGAAGAACACGGCGCAGAGAAGCTGCAAAGATATCTGAAGCAGGCCAGAGAGAAGTACGAGTACCTCATGAAGGGGCTGATGTACGAGGACCTTGCTGGTATCAGGGCCATGTTCAGTCCGCGGCTGATGTCTGCGGGCCGAAAGCTGAGCATCCTCTCCAACATCGACAAGATCTCTCGCAAGTACTTCACGAGCGAACGGGCCAGAAAGATACTCCAGTACTCCATAGTGTTCCTGGGCGGCAACCCGAAGAACACGCCTGCCCTGTACTCGATGATATCGCACATTGACTTCAATCTGGGAGTCTGGTACCCGTACGGAGGCATCGGCAAGATTGTGGATGCGACAGAGCAGCTCGCACGAGAACACGGGGCGGAGATCAGGACGAGTGTCGAGGTGACAGGCATTCATGTGGAGAGAGGACGAGCACGCTGGGTGGCGACCAGCGAGGGCAATGTGGAGGCCGACTTATTCGTGTCCAATGCAGACTATCCACATACTGAGACCCAGCTACTTGACCGCAAGTGGCAGACATATCCCACACAGTACTGGGAGAAGAAGACCATTGCGCCATCTGCGTTCGTGCTATACCTGGGATTCGACAAGAAGATAGATGTCCTCACTCACCACAATGTCATACTCTACCATGACTGGGTGCGGCACTTTGAGCAGATATTCGAGGAGCCGGCATGGCCGGACGAGCCTGCCTACTACCTCTCCTGCCCATCCCGAATGGATGACACCGTAGCACCTGCCGGCAAGGAGAACATATTCGTGACAATACCCCTATCACCAGGGATTGAAGACACACCGGAGATAAGAGAGAGGTACTTCCAGAAGGTCCTCGCACACATGGAGACCGTCCTGAAGACGGACCTCAAGGACCATCTTGTAGTCAAGAGAGTCTTCTCAGTCAATGACTTCGCTGAGGACTACAACGCCTACAAGGGCACCGCAGTAGGACTGACGCACACGTTCAGTCAGTCTGCATTCTTCAGACCTAGACACCGCAGCAAGAAGGTGAGGAATCTGTACTACGTGGGTCAATACACTCACCCGGGAATAGGCGTCCCAATGGCCCTCATATCCGCAGAGATAGTTGCGGACCTTGTCACCAAGAACCATCCACTCTCGAAGTGATACGACAACAGGGGTGATCCTGACGACCGGAGTATTGGCACTGGCCTTCAAGGTCTCTAGGGTGCGCTTCTGGCTCTACTTGGGCGGCACATATGCCGTGGGCTACATCGCCGGTCTGGCCCACACCGGCACCTATACTGGGGTGGATGGCCTTCTACAAGCCCTGAGCGCACCGCTCTTTCTCCTTCACCTGCTGTTCTTCATGTTTCCCGCAAACGTCTTCCTCTATGGAGTCAACGACATCTCGGACAAGGACACAGACGTGTTCAACCCCAAGAAGGACGACAAGGAGTACAGAGCAACAATAGGAGATGCGACCAAGCTATATGGCATTGTGGTGTTGTCATTCATCTACGGTCTGACGCTGATGCTACTGCAGTTCAACGACCTCACCGCAGTCCTGCTCATCCTGTCTTGGATGACGCTGTCAGTCCTCTATAGTGCCAAGCCGTTCAGGCTGAAGGCAGTGCCAGTACTCGATTTCGTCTCCAACTTCCTCTATGTCGTCCCGGCCATCCTTGCATTCTATCAGGTGACCGCAACAGTCCCACCGCTTGTACCTCTCTCTGCAGCCTTCTTCTGGACGTCAGCAATGCAGGTGTTCTCCGCAATCCCAGACATCGACGCTGACAGAAAGGCAAACGTAAGGACCACGGCTGTCGCAATTGGGCGGACTGCCTCCCTGTTGCTCTGCCTTGTGTTCTGGGCACTCTTCGCGGCAGTACTGACTATTGTCACTCCATGGAACTACCCCGTTAACCTTCTCACACTGGTATATCCTGCAATTCCCCTGTACTTGCTACTGAGACCGTCGACTGACATAACCAAGACGTACTGGTACTTCCCATACTACACCGGCGTGTTCGGAATGACAATCACACTGAGTCTGCTACTGCAGATAGCAGCGATGTGAAGGCCCACAGGAGATGCAAGCCCGTCATGACCTCGCTCGCCCTCAAGTCACATGGCCCAAGGGCCGGTATTGAGGACTTGCTCCTCACAGTGTTCTCCGTGGCGTTTTTTCTTGCCAGCTGGCTTGTGGCTAATGTTGACATAGGCGGCGCTGTCAACTGGGTGTCATCCCTCTTCGTCGTACTGCTTGCGCTGCCCTCTTACTACTACCTTCTCAGATGGGCCGGGACGAAGAGGACCGCATTGATACTGGCCATCTTTGGTGTATTCCCGCTTGTTGTGGAGGCCATAGGTATCAGTACAGGCGTACCATATGGCGGCTTCTACTACACAGAGCTTATGGGCTTTAGAGTCTTCGGGCTCGTACCGTGGAGTGTCGCCTTCGCCTTCTCGCCGCTCATACTTGGCAGCATGGCACTTGCAAGTCAGCTCACAAGACGTGCACTGGTCGCAATCCCTTTCAGCGCATTGCTGCTTGTCGCTGCAGACCTCATCCTAGATCCAGCAGCTGTTGTTCTCCAGATCTGGGTCTGGCTTGAGCCCGGCCCCTACTACGGGATTCCACTCACGAACTACACTGGATGGTTCATGACAGCGACTCTGGGTTCTGCTCTACTGCACATGACGCTGGCAGAAAGCTGGCAAGAAGCGCCAATGATTGACCCCCGGGTGGCGAGTAGTCTGATGCTGAGTCTTGCCTTCTGGACCGGTTTCTCGCTCTGGACTTCACCGCCGCTGGTCATTCCTGCCGCAGTTGGCTTACTGATGATGACCTTCACAGCGCACTTCATCCTCCGACGCCCTGCTCCACATCGATTACAGATGGCGGCTGATGGTCGAACCGTGTCAGACTAGGCGAACCACCTCCGTGCAGGGCTGCATCTGCTGTGGTGCCCACTCCGTTTCGACACCAAGTGCGGTCGCTGCGGCGATTTGCGGCGGTGGATTGGAGACTGGGCAGTCCGCGCACACACTGTGGCGTTAACATACCAACGTACGGAAACAGACGGACAGAGGTCAACCAACACGCGACTGACCTCAAGGAGTGCAGTCCCAGTGCCGTCTGGGCGGACAGGACTCCTGTGTACATTTATGAAAGACATGTGTCCTCGGCAGACGGGAACAGCATGGCATATGAGTCTCAGATTCATAGGTATGTCTTTCTCCGTGATGACAGTAGGTTCACCAAACAAGTGCATGTAGCATCAGTCGGCGGACCCATATACAAGGTGGCTCAGAATCAGAGTAAACGGTCAGCTAGCCTTTGAACGGGTCATCTACCAATCATACGAAACCGTAGTAGATGTGCATGAGTTCATGCCATCCACTGGATTCTACGATGTTGTAGTTGAGATTAAGTCTGGAGCGTATATGCCTTGGACCCTAGTATATCTTGCAGTCGAAAGAAGCGATGCAAAGTACGTTCCGAAGACAATGCAGCTCGTGGTTTCATTCGATTGGAACCCACCAAGTGGGTATCTCGACAATTTCGTACAAGGGCTTCGGGAGTTCGTTGACCACGCATGGGATGCGTTCGAGGAGCAGCTCATTGTAACACGAATAGACATCTATGTGGGTGGACTGAACTGGGACAGCGCCCATATCCGTTGCTGGCAAGCCAACAACTTCAATCCCAATGCTCTTGTTCAATACAGTGTCGATGCACAAGGGAATCCAATCAAGGGTTCTTATCGTGGTATGCAAAGGATCAATCTCCCACAATACTGGCCTCATGATTCCGCCACTTGGACGGAATGGCCTGCCTATCTCGCAATCACGCACGAATTGGGCCATGCGTTTTTCCATCTTGCCGATGAGTATATGACTGGACCAGATGTCAATCCTCCTCAGGACACGGAGTGCAGATTGCCATGGGAACCGGTTTCGATTATGGACGCGGCATACTGGCCCTTTCCGAGAACAGAGTTCTGTGTGCGTGCCATTCATGACCCAGACGGGGATACTGCCCAGACATGGTGGTGGTGGGGTTGGTCATCCTGGAGAACCATTGCATACTTCAACCCGGATATGTATGAACCATTCGTTGTATATGACACGACTATCGACAATGTTGCAGCTGCCTTCGTACAGGTGGTTTGCCACTAGCGCTTGGAGGCAATGAGAACATGTCCAGAACATACGTCAAGGTCATACCGACAGTAGCCCTTCTTCTGATTGCCGGTTTCTCAGTATCTGCGTGGTTGGTCTACTCGACATCGCTTGGGACGGACTACTCGAAGTACACGTTTCCGCTCTGGACTATCCCAGAGGGCAGCCATATGTATACGCAACTCAGAGTGGGAGACCTCAATGGTGACGGCTTGGATGATGTTGTGGTTACAGGTGACTACTCGCTGGAAGCGGTCTTCCAGAATAGAACAGGTGGGTTCGAGAACCGGACTCAGATACTGCCCAGTGGGTCATGGGACGGCTTTGTTCTTGAAGACCTCAACGGTGATGGTTCCCTTGACATATGTGCCCTTAACGCCACGCATGACGGCACGTACTTGGTCACGCTATCCAATAGTGGTACTGGAGCCTTTGCTGTTGCCTCGCAGTATTTACTGGGACCCATACGTCACGTATTCCCATATCGGTCACACGGCTCTGATGTTCCGGACGTGGGAGTCTACCTGCTAGGGGATCATAATCACATTGTCCTCCTGCACAACAACGGGAGCGGTCACCTGACTCCCGATGTCTACCTCTCACTCACTGCCCGAAACATACTGGACGTCCTTGCCGCGGATCTGGATGGTGACAATCAAGACGAGATTATCACTGTGCAGGACAACGGCAACCTCACTGTGTGGTCGAAATCTGCCAGCAGTCGACAATTCAGTAACGTCTCGCGATACCTTGACACAGTTCAAGCCAAGCGGTCTGCTTGGTTAGTCATCGCAGACATGAATGGTGATGGCATCCAAGATGTGGGTCTGGCGTCCAACATCGGAGCATCACGTGGCGTGCTCGTGTTTCTCTCGGGCGACTCGATCAATGTGGAGCAGCCCATAATTGAGAGATACTATGACTACACATGGCTAGGAGCGCTTGCTTCGGATTTGGACAGCGACACGGACACTGATATCGTGCTTTGCACACAGCAGACTGTACTCGTGATGGAGAACAGCCAGTCTGGTCAGATTGGGGGTGAAATCAAGTTCACCGGCTTCATAACGCCGCATTCGCCGTCCGTAATCGCACTTGCGGGACACCCGTCACCTGCCCTCATCGTACTGGCCGAACACAGAGGGTGGTATGACCTCAACTTGATCGACTTGGTGGTGTTCTGGAGAGAGGAGAGAGGGATTCTACCTTGATTGAGCCTGAGTGTCTGTCGTTGCGACTGGACTGACTCCCCTAGGGCACTCCTAGGGAATCGCTGTGCTCATGATGCACGGGAGCCAGTATCGGTGAACTCCGGTAACAGGATTGACAGCTGGTGCCGCGAGGTTGGACAGTCTTGGACATACGCAGTGTGATGCAAATGTGTGTGTCTGTGCGGTCACACGACTCCCGAGGTCTGCTCGACAGTTGACGAGTCGTCAAGGTGTGCTCCTCCGCAGTGCCGTCTCATGGGAGCGACATACAGGACTCCTGTGTACACGAGACACGAGTGCGCGTGGGTACAGACTCTGTCCCACTGGTAGTCCGGTCATGTGTTCCTGAGGGACGGTGGACCTGCTTCTTCCCTTCACTCATGAGTGAGTCGTGTCGACGCTATTCATGGTCGTCACAGAGCGGTCACGGGGGGTCATACCAGTGCGGGAGAACGGCCACCGCAGGTCATACTGAACGCGACGACCGGCCATTCCGAGTCATAGTGAGGACGCGACCGGCCACCGGGATTCGCACTGAAGGACCAGACGACAGCCTCATGTCGTCAGATGCCATACTGGTGCATGTCTGCCAGACCCACATCAGAATGCCACTACTACTTCTCTCCATCAACACACATCCGTCCGGCAGACACTCCAGTTCTGTAGACGTCAAGCAACAACAACAACAAGAGGAGGTGATACAACAGATGACGAAGCACAGAGCGACCCGCCACGACGACCCCACCGCCACAGACAGCCGCCACAATACCCACACAGCCCCCGCCAACGCCGCCATGACCACCGCCCCCGACCCCAGCCACGAGCGGCAACACCAGCAGCCACAGTCAGCCGCAACAGACCACAGTACGACCTCAGACAGCCGACCTCCACGGCATCATCTACTTCCTACTGGTCTTCTGAGGTGTTCACCTCCGGTATGAGTGCTGAGAAACGGTTATATCACCGGGTATGACGGTATATCATAAGATATCCTTCGAGGAGGAAAGGTGAGCAGAACTGTCCTGGCGACTACTGGAAGAGAGCGAGCACGACGTCTATAGGAACCTCTCGATAGAAGAGGCCATCGCGAGAGTTGCTGCATCCTCGCAGGACAGGACAAGTACACTTCGCTTCTGGCAGGCCAGATCTGCTGTTGTAATGGGACAGTTCCAGTGTCTTCATCGCGAGGTGAACATAGAGTTCTGCAAGACTCACACAATAGATGTGGCCCGTCGTTTCACAGGGGGCGGCACGGTATACCACGACCTTGGGAACCTCAACTTCGCCTTGTGTCTGGATCAGAACGAACAGTGTGTGCCAAGGACACTGAGAGAGCTGTACTGGAACTACATCGGGTATGTTGCGCTCGGTCTTCAGGACATTGGAGTGATGGCCACCTACGACCCCGACAGGTCCTGCATAAGAGTGGCGGGGAAGAAGATAACTGGGACGGCCGGCTGGATCAAGCATGGTGTGTCCTTTGTCCACGGAACGATACTGGTTGACTCAGACCTGACAGCGCTGAGAGAGAGCCTGCGAGTGCCGCCTGGACAGACCATCTATGAGCGGCAGACTGGCAAGGTGAGGTGCATGGACAGCAAGAGAGACACCGTGACTTCTGTACATGAGCAGTATCCCGAGGGACCCACGCTCGAAGAAGTCAAGGAAGCAGTGGTTCAGGCCATCATGCGGCTCACGGGGCGGGAGTTTGAGAGAGGAGAGATGACCGCAGAGGAAAGGAGTGCTGCAGAGGCTTTATATCGGGACCGATACAGCCGCTCTGACTGGAACCTAGGAGTCCAGAGCCAAGACTCGGACAGTGGACCCAGTGGAGACGGTCAACCATGAGTGAGGATGTCGAGAAGACCCTGAAGAGCTTCATGAAACACTTTGGTGCCCTGCATCGCGACATTCCGGAGACAAGGAACGCCTTCACAGAACTGCTCAAGACAGTCCACGTGGACGGAGCGCTGTCTGCCAAGTTCAAGGAGATAATCTGCATAGTGGCCTCTATACTGAATCCATGCGAGTCATGCATGGTCTATCATACTAAGAAGGCGCTGGAGGCAGGAGCCACAAGGGAGGAGATAATGGAGGCGTGTGGCGTGGCCATTGTGATGGGTGGAGGACCTGCAGCCTCTCACATATCGGTCGTCCAGGACTGCCTTGATGTGTGGGCGCCCAAGAAGTGAATCAGTTCAGATCAGTGAACAGCACCTTGATGGCCTTTTGAGACTCCATGAGCTCGAATCCCTTCTGCCAGTCACTCAGGGGCAGTCTGTGTGTGATCAAGGGGCGAACGTCAATCTTGCCGGAGGCCATCATCCTCAGAGTGGTCACCCATGTGGACGGGAGTGTGCCCCAAGTCCCCAGTACGTGCAACTCCTTGGTCACGATGTCGTCCATGGGAATCTCGGTTGAGCGACCCTGAATGCCTATGAGAGATATGTGACCGGTGGTCTTTACCAGATCGAAGGCCTGCTTCCTTGCAGCTCCCGAACCGGAGGCTTCTATGACCACGTCCGCTCCAACACCGTCCGTCTCGCTCTTCACTATGTCGGCAGTGTTTTGGGCCTGAACGTCAATGGTGATGTCAGCGCCCAGACGCTCAGCAATGTCAAGCTTCCATCTGTCAACGCTCATGCCGGTCACTATCACCTTTGCGGCGCCCATGGCCTTTGCCACCTGTAGAGCCACAAGGCCAGTAGTACCGGGACCCAGCACAACCACTGTGTCACCGGGCAGTATGGGAGTGAGCTCCGCGATAGTATGCACTACACACGCGGTTGGTTCGGCCAGAGCCGCCTCTTCGAGCGACAGGCCTTTTGGCACCTTGTGGATGATGTACTCGGGTACCACCACATGTCTTGCAAATGCACCGTCTGTTGATGCACCCAGAATGCGTTTGCGAGGACTGGTACAGCGGTTCATATGTCCAGTCTTACACTGATAGCACTTCCCGCAGTAGGCCGTTGCAGGTGACGTCACTGCATCGCCGACCTGAACAGAATCGACACTGGGGTCAATTTTGACGACTCTGCCAGCATATTCGTGGCCCATGACAACAGGAGGGCTGCAGAAGGTTGTGCCATGCTTTATGTGTACGTCAGTGCCGCAGATGCCTGCAGCAGCCACCTCAACAAGGACTTCTCTGCTTCCGGGTCGAGGATTGCCGAACTCCTTCAGCTCCAGATTGCCATTGCCGGGAGCAGTTTTGACTAGACCTCTCAAGTGACCGTATCCTCCAGAGCGCGGCGGGGTGTGAGCTTATAGAAGCTTGCGGATGGGACGCGAATCATCATAGTGAGTTGAGGAATCCTGAGGTCTCTTCGCCCTCGATCTCGGCTCGAACTCGGTAGTGTAGCCCATGCTCACTCCGGAGGTTAGTGGCAACTTGCGCACCCACGAATCTCCTGCGCACATCGGCATTCCGGCCCTGCCAGATATAGATGGACTTGTTAGTAGAGTCAACAATGCAGAAGACCTTGGTGGAGTCAAGACTGGCCTTCGTAACATCGACCTTCTCCGTGGTCCCGTCATCAAACACCTCGAGCGCGTTCGTCAACTGCCTTCACCGACCTAGTCCATAGTTCGAGTCTTTCATGCTATGAAGAGTTATAATCCATACGTAATATGCTCCTATACACTCTCGACGAATGCCTTAACCGTAGCGCCGCAGTACCTGCACCACGCTCGCATGGGACTAATCCACTCAAAAGACACACTTGACAGAGCTGCGTTCCACTCCGGACAGACCGCGGGCAATCTGCCCACTTCATCCATTGCAGCTCCATCCATTGCAGCTCGCCTTGCACCTGAGACCCACACAGAGCAGTCAACTGCAAAGAACGAAGACTGCTTTGTTCTCGAGCATGATCTGCAGGAAGAGACCCTGAACAGTCGCACCACTGGTTGCCATTGTCTTGCATCATGAGACTAGACTTGATCCCGACTGCATCATGCTGTTGCATCCTCTGCATATTGCCCCACTCTATGACTCAGCGAGTTGGTTCGGAACCTATAAATGCCACTGGGACTTGCGAGAAACAGAAAGACCTCAGTTGAGGAGATATCACAATGCAGATACCCGCATTTCTTCTGCGCAAGCTCTTCGTAAAGGGAAGTCTACAGAACACCGGCGATGGGTTCGCCTTCAAGATCAAGAACTCCCTCTCACCGGGCACGGCGGTCGGTGTCGACCCAATAAAGGTCGATGGTATCGAGTACCCAATCGACACTCTCACCATCAGCTCTGCAGATGGAGAGGTGAAGGCAAAAGAGATATCCGCGGGAAACGCGTTTCCCATCAAGGTCGGTGTGGAGATAACCCTTAGCGTCAGTGGAGCTCCTCTTGCCAAGGGAACCCACAAGATTGACATCTCTCTTGTGACAAAGGAAGCAGGCAGGCTTGCCTTCGATGTACAGGATGAGATAGTATAGGACCGGAACTCGCGACCGATACTCGCGGCCACTCTGCACGTTTGTGAAACGGGGTGGCCGTGTGTAACAACTGAAAATGTGGCCATGGACGGAAGACGTCTGGCGAGTGCTCCTTGTGATGAGGCGATTAGACCACAGGAATGCAGTACGCTGTTGATTTTGTCAACGGTTCGGTGCTCCTGTACTCCATTGAGGCACAACAGTTTTGAGCCGGAGCTGGTACGAGGGAACCGGTGATTCGCGATATACGTCAAGATCCGCAATGATGGAGCCCTTGGTATAGGACGCGCCACGGAGGGCTCTGCAGAGATCACCATAGGATATGGTGAGGCGCACATGATTGCGGCCGCTCTAGAGAAGCTGGCTCAGACTGCCAGGAACTACAAGCAGACCTACCACAAGACCACGGATGTGGGTGGAGGCAACAGGATAGATTTCGAGCGCGCCGAAGATGGAACAATCACCATCGCAGGTGATAAGCAGAAGTACCACCTGACAGAACAAGAGGTCAGGCAACTGGCAGAGAGCCTCAAGAATCTCCCACCTGTCGAGATTGCACCGTCATCAGACTATGTGCAGAAGACACAACCTCAAGGCAACCTGTGCATAGTTGTGAAGAACGGAGGCAAGTCTGCACTTGTCAAGGTGACAGAGGCTGCTCTTCTAAAGACAGAGATACTCAGCAGCATGGAGAGCCGCTTCTTCCAGGAACACATGGACATCGACGGCAGGAGAATAAGCATCAACAGGACTAGTGACCTCAAGTGGAGTCTGTCAATAGACGGCAACCAGATCAACTTCACTGCTTATGAGATAGAGGCACTTGTCGCAGGGCTACACAATTCGGTGCTCGAAGTGCTCATGGACCTTGTCAAGTCAACTGGGTCTGATGACGTCGCAGACATCAGAGTCAAGAGCTACATTCAGAGGATCGAACAGGATGTCACCAAGATAGTTGCGGACCACAAGACCGGCAAGGATGTGGTGAAGGCGATAGTGGCATCCGCACGAAAGATAGTTGCAAGCACGGCGGATGCAGACACACGCACCGAGGAGTTCATAGAGATGTGCAAGTACGTCTACTCAAGAGTGGACCGCAGCTTTGTGGATGCCATCTTGGGATTCCTCGCCAAGGTGTTCGTCGTCAACAGCGGGTAGGTTTCTCCTCGCCCGCCCAAAACTCTTATCGGGAGAGCCACACTGGCACGGGCCGCGGAGTTGCATGTCCGTTGTGCTCTCATTACGCAGGCCAGCTCCTCCACAGGTGGGGTTCCAAGGTCCCCGTCCAAGTCTATCGGATGGTCCGTCTTCACCGGACACCATTCACCACGATACTGAGGAACATGTTCGAGGTGCTAGAAGCTCACCATGCACGGTTCGCGTTTCCAGTGGTTGCTGCAGTTGCAAGAATGAGACCTGAGCTGATCAGGGAGATACTGGAGGCAGGTCATGAGGTCGCGAGTCATGGCTACAATCATGTCAGGTACCCCCAGATGTCACCCGAGAAGAGAAAGAGAGATTTGGCACTGAGCCTCCAGTCGTTGAGAAGACTGGGTGCGACCGTGAAGGGGTTTCGCGCACCATATGACAACTACACCGATGACATGCCGGAGATGCTCAGTGTCAGTGGACTAGCATGGGACGGAGGATTCGGCTATCGGCCAGAACACCGGGACAAGAGTGAACCGTTCAAGGTGAGTATCACTGGCGGGCAGACTGGAACAACGTTCATCCCGTTGAGTGTCTGGAGTGACGACCTTATGATAGACACATTGGGCTGGCGGCCCGGACAGGTGACCAAGCAGCTGGGCAGAGAGGTGCAGAGAGCGGCCGAGCACGGGGGCGTCCTGATGTTCGACCTGCACCCGATAAGGATTGGGCAGAGAGAGTACGTGGGTTGTCTCGACGCGACACTTGAACTGGCAATGCATCTTGGTGCATGGTGTCCAACACCTGCAGAGGCTGTGGAATACTGGAACAAGCATCGTCGATGGAAGAGTGACAGCAGTTTCTGTCTGCTGTTGACAGGCGACATTGACAACTGGACCTTCGCAGACTACGTACGGAGGACCCTTTGGCAGAGGGCCCTATCTCAGAATCAGACGTGAGGAGAAGACCGAAATGGGAAAGACACTCGGAAGACTGTTGAGGATACTGGCGTGGCTGGCCCCTGTCTATCAGTTCAGGGCGTCGGCACACAGGAAGTGCGGGGTCAAGATTGGAAAGGGCGTCTTCATGGGGTACATGGTGCACATAGACAGTGAGCATCCCGAACTCGTAGAGATTGGAGACTGGGTCTCAATAGGGCCGGGCGTGAAGATAATGGCGCACTCTGGAGCAAGTCCGTTTCACCAGAGGACAGGGTCCTATAGCGAACCCCCTGCCAAGGTCATAGTGGAGGATGGAGCATGGATAGCGACAGGGGCCATCATCCTCCCGGGAGTGAGAATCGGAAGAGGTGCAATAGTGGCCGCAGGGGCCGTTGTCAGCAGAGATGTCCCTCCGATGACACTTGTGGCAGGTAATCCTGCACGGGCGGTTCAAAAGCTTGAGGTCAGACGTTCTGGCCATCAAGCTTCTTCGCAAGGGTCTTCCTGAGGTCGCCGACCGTAAGTATCTCGACAACCTCTTCGTCTTGAAAGAACACCCCAAACTCACTCTCAATCTCGCTCACGAGCACAACATGGGCCATGGAGTCCCACGCCTCGTGTTCCTTTCGCCTCAGGTTGTCGGAGATCTCATCCTTCCTGACAAGAAGGACCTTTGAGATTATCTCATCGAGGCGGTCCAAATTACTGCTCATACTCATTCCTCAATCAACTGAATCCATTCTGGGACTGCGAGCTTCTTCTCGGTCAGACGCAGCACGAATACTCTAGTGCCCTTGTCGTCTGCTGACACCAGTTCGAAGCCGTGCTGCTCAAAGAAGTCCTTGGCCGGAGCGTTCTTCTTGGTGGGAATGAACTCGCCATACACCTCTGTTGCACCCTGTGCCTGAGCATCGGACACCATCTTCACAAGGAGGGCGGTCTCCACAGACCGACCGATGACCCTGCAGCTCATGAGAAACGAGTCTATCCACCAGCGATTGTCCCTCTTCTTGAGAATTCCAACTCCGACAAGCCCTTCGTCGCCGAACCGGTCAGTCACCGACATGCCATATACTATGCTGTCAGCTGAACTGCTCATGGAACGCACTTCCACTTCGGTGTAGCGCCTTGTAGTCACGTTGAACTGGTTCGTCTTGTTAATCAGCTGGACTATTCGCGGAGTCGTGAACGCATCGGCCCTCTTGATGTGTACCTTGAGTTCCAGCGTGCGAAGGAACTCCTCAAGTGAGGCGGACTGGCTTTCCAACTCGGTCCTCTTGCGCCGACCTGCATACATCGAACCACGTTCAAGGTCCTCTTTGGTGATGGCCAGCACGTCAAATACACTCAGCTGCTCAATCGTAGCACGGTAGAGGTGAGGGTTCTTTGGAAGGTCCACCACCATAACATCCGGACAGCCCTGTCGGACAAGCTCACGTTCGTGAGGGTTGTCATCAATGAACACCATGCTGTCCAGCCCTATGCCTATCTCTTCGGCGAGCTCCACAATATTCTGTACCTTGCTCTGCCAGTTGATTCTCAGTGCTGCAAAGTGCTCCTCTCGCAACACCTGATATGGATGTTCACGAATGACCTTCATGGCATCCTCAGGGTTGTTTTTGCTGTCGACTGCGAGTATGACTCCTCGGTTGTACAGACTCAGCAGTGCGCGCTGAAAATCGACATACTCCAGACCGGGGGAGGTGTTCCCTAGCTTTATCCCCTCGAATCCATCCTCGCCAATTATGCCACCCCAGAGTGTGTTGTCCAGGTCCAGCACAATGCACTTCTTTGACCGGCCCTTGAGCGCCCGGAAATAACGCGTGTACTCGCGAGCGAGATGCACTGTGAAGTCCTCGCCGTACGGGATTGTCCCGCGGTACCACGTATTCCAGTTGACCACCCGAGACTTGCCAAAGTCACTGGCTATGCTGTCGAGATCGACGACAAGCACTCGGCCCTCGTTAAGAAAGGCCTCGGCTAGAGCTCGATTAGCCTCAGTGAAGAGTTCACGAAGTCCACTGCGCAGTTTGTTGTCTGCAATCCCAAAGGGTGTGAAGACGGGCACGATGAAGTTGCTCAGGAGGACAGTCGCCGACAAGTTCTGCACAAGAGCCTTTGCTATGACAGTGAGCTCATCAACACACTTTCGTACGAGTTCCAGACGCATATCTGGGCTCATCTTGACGCACTCGGATATGAAGGCCCTGTCGAGCATTGACCACAGGTCCACATTCAGAATGACCACATCAGGGCGGTGCTCAGTCAGCACCGAGTTAGAACTCAGTGCCTCCTGCCGGTACGTATTGAAGCCTCCAACCAGAGTGACTGGGTGGAAACCTTCCAGTCGGAGCAGTGTGTCCAGACAGGCTGCCAGAGGTTCAAGCGTGGAGGAGCCTATCACAGCAATTCGGACTGTTCTCTGCGGGTCATCGGGAGGAGGAAGAGCCATACCCTGAATTCTCTTGAATGCGCTCCAGAGATTCAGATATGTTGGACTCGCACGTACTGTCTCAAGTATCTCATTGATGGTCCTGGCTGAAGTCGTCAATGTCAATCTCCTCCTATCAAGAGACCGTGGGCAGCAACATCACGCTCATGTCGTAACTCTAACGGGTCCGGGACATATCCGGGTCTCACGGCAAGGGCGACAGCAACAGCCCAATCGCATGTGTGGGATATGCTGACTGTCACTTCGCGTCCCGCCAGCAGCCTTGGACGCACTTCCGGAGCCCCATCCATCTCATGTGTGATCTCGATGTTGTGTAGTGAGAGACCCTTGGGAGACCCGAGTGCCTTTAGAACAGCCTCTTTGGCTGCGAAGAGCCCCGCAAGATGAGGTGCTGGGTCGCCATATTGACTGCAGTAAGAGCGCTCTTCATCACAGAACACACGTCGAAAGAAACGCGAGTCGGGGGCAATCTCGCGAATCCTCTGGACGTTCACTATGTCAGTACCAATCGAGAATCCAGCTATGGACTCCAATTCCAGCACTCTCATTGACAACGGGCTCTGGCCTAGCTGACTCCGTGAGGTCTTATAATCGTAATGCAGTGTGTGTGTCAGCGAAGCGATTCCGACTCCGTCTGCATGATTGCCGATGACCACGGGTACTTCTCCACAATGGAACTCATGAGACGAGTCACTTTGCGCTCCTCTGATGTGCCAGAATAGGTGAGCAGGATGACCAGACCCCCCCGAGTACGTTTGACCTTCTGATACATGGTCTTGGTTGTGTTGATAACGTCGCACACGACCATCACCTGGGCATGAGGAATGTCAAGGTCGCGTTCACCCACCGGAGACATCACCAGCACTCGCACTGCCTCATCCTCTCTGAAGGCCCTGAGCACCTCACCCTTGTTAGTGGTCTGCCCTGTGAGAGCAAGGGAGTTTAGACCAGAGCGCTCGAGCAGAGTCTGGATGTCCTTTACCATCTCAAGATAGGAGGTCAGGACAAGCACCTTCTCGAATCTCTTCGCAATGGCCAGAACTCTGACGGCCTTTGATGAGACCTCCGGAAGAGACCTTCTGAGCTGTGAGAGATTGAAATGATGCTTGACTGGCTCCTCGTAGAACATCCGTATGAATCTGCGTGGAGGCATCCCATAGACATACTTCCTGAGCATGAGGAGACCTCCATACTGCGACTTCAGTTCGTCGCTGACTGGAAGAGTGTCCAGTAGCAGATAGATTCTCCGAGAGTCACCTTCTATTAGCCCGAGATTGTCACTCTCTTCGAGCTCATTGACTATCTGCTGACGGCAGTCTCGAATGAGCTCATCAAGAACAATTGAGACCGAGCGTACCTTGATGTCTGTAACCCGCTCCATCTGCAACAGTGTGGGTTCTATGTAGTCACTCACATCGGTGCCATAGAGGTCCTCCATTGAGATGAGCACTGCGTTGGGTATGTATTCTCGAAGGGTTGCGAGTTCTTGACGGATCTCAACCTGATCTTTACTGAATACAGCGTGGTCGTCACGGAGCGTACCCGACATCCCAATGATCCACTTGTCCTTCAGTTGGGACAGAAGCGTAGGCCACGGGTATACTAAAGCGGTGAGGCCCCCAGAGCGTCTGACAAGAGTGTCGACCTCGTTTATCAGGACAGCATCGATACCGCTCGCAGCCTCGGGATGACGTTCCAGTACTCCAGCGAGTACCTGTGGAGTGGCTACAATCACACGCTTTTCGTTGAGCCACCTGACACGAAGCCCTGTCGGAGTGCGTGATGAGAGCTCGCCCAGCTCATCGTCCAGACCACCATACTCGCCACGCAGATACTGAACGGTCTCAACCAGTGATGACGAAGAGTGAACGACTATCAGGAAGCGGAGATTAGGAAACCTCTGTGCAACAATCTGATGTGTGATGAATCGCTTTCCCAGACCGCAGTCCAGCTCAAGCAATAGGTTTGAATTCCGATTCTCTACTGTCTTCTGAAGAATGTACTCCTGGTAGCCCCTTGGCGTGTACCTCTTGCTCGTGCCAGACATCTCCATCATGTGTAGTAAAGTATGCGTTTTCAACTCATCTCAAGGCCTGAGTACCTCGGTGAGTGAAGGCCTTTGAAGCACAGACTCGTGCGTTGCACCATACGCTATGAAGCCTACGGATGGCATCGATACTCAAGACGCTCTCCGCACATACACGTCGCTCTGTCTCCAGCGTCCGGAGGCGCTTCATTGTGCAGGAGAGTTGCTGCATGAGTGATTCAGATGTGCTCACCGTTCGCAGGGGTGTCGGTCACCCCCGCGTCATGAGTCGCGCTTGGTGGCATCTGAGGGGCAACGGTCACACGGGGAATCACCTTACCGTGTATCCAGATGCTATTTGACGGGATGACACAGTCCTTTGGCACTGTGCTGTTAGCCCCGATGATGACATTGTCTCCGACTGTGACACCGGGCAACACTACCGCGTTTGCGCCCACAGTCACACCATTGCCTAGGCGCACGGTCTTCAGATACAGCCGATCACCCTCGTACACATGCCCGCTAAGAATGGCGTCGTAGCCAAAGAAGCAGTTGCTGCCTATCACGGTTCGTTCAGGGTTGAACAGACGACCATTACCAACGACCGTGTTTGGACCAATTTGCGCTCCGAATGCCATGTGACGTGGCTTCGTGTCCATGAAGACACTGAAGAACCATGCGAAATATGGGAATATGACGTAGTAGACCTGTTTGAACTCGTATATCAGCCACTCGCCGGTCTCCATGGGGTAGTATCCGTCCTTGAGTTCAGGAATGCCCCTTCGGGACAACTTGAACATACCAAGCAGAAGACCAAGGAATATCGCGTAGCAGAAGAACAAGATAGGCACGAGAAGCAACAGGAACCAGAAGCGGTCATAGAAGATCTCGGGAACCAATGAGCCGAGCAAGCCCCTCACATAGCCCGGGATGGCTGTCAGAGGTCCACCATGTGCTGTGAACACAGCATCGATGCTCTGGTAGGCAATGAGCAGGAGTATGACGGCCGGAATTGCTGCCACGGTTATACTGACTAGGATGGAGAGGATCATGTATACCGCGTAGAACACAACCTTGGGCTTCATTGGTTGCTCATCTTCAATAAGGTCTAGTCCTCTCTTTGAGGAGTTCCCTTTTAATGTAGTGCAATTGCACCAAACCAGTCTGCAGCGATTTGAGCCACGTATATGCGCCCATGATTGATGTTGACCTTGTCATTAGTCATCCGATGCGGGCTGCAGAGCAGAGGATAGTGGCCACGAGCAATGAATACCGTAACCTCGTCGTGTCTGAGATGTCATGGAAACAGATAAAGAGCCATCTCACGGGTCCTGAGAAGGCGAAGACACCATGACGCATGACCTCATAGTTGTCGGAACGGGTCCGGCCGGACTGAAGACTGCAGAACACGCAGCTGCACTGGGGCTCAAGCCACTAGTATTGGAGAAGCGAGCCAGAGTGACCGACTCGCTCATGGGCGAGCTTGTCACAGAGAAGGCACTTCGGCTGCTGGGGGTGAGGCCGGACAGCGAGTACGTGGGGAACAAGTTCACGGCAATAGTGGGGGAGAGCCTCGACACGGGAGCCAATATCGTCGTAGACCGGAGTCTGCTGGGCAACTCGTATCTGTTGGACGAGGACAGATGCCAAGAGCTCATGCGCGACAGGGCGTTATCCAACGGAGCCGAGTTCAGATACAACACGAGAGTGTCATCGGTTATCAAGAAGGACAATGCTGTCATTGGTGTGAGCTGTGCGAATGGCGAGCAGATGATGTCAGGCCTCACAGTGGGAGCTGATGGTTCCTACAGCAGGGTCTCAGCAACCGCAGGGTTCACCCATCCGAAGTGGCTCCTGAGCTACGGCTACAGATACAAACTTGCTGGCTGCAGGGGACTGGACCCCGGGACGGCTTACTTCTTCGTTGGTCGCGACGTGGGACTCGGCTATCTCTGGCTCTATCCCCGCTCAGAGACTGAGACCAATCTTGGCATTGGTCGGGTTCCATCATCAAGGGACAACTGGCAGAGACTGCCCCCAATGATGGACGTGCTCAAGAAATACATGAAGACTCATCCGGAGACACAGAATGCCAAGATAGTATCGGTAAATGGAGGCGTCGTGCCCTGCGCGGGAATCATTCCCCGTTTCACCGGTGCAGGTGTGGCGCTATGCGGAAACGCTGCAGGTCAGGTCTCATCGATTGTGGGAGGAGGAGTTACCACATGTCTGCACGCAGGCAGGCTCCTAGCAAGACACGCAAAGAGAATCGTTGATACCGGGGACTACTCAGCGAAGAGTGTTGGAATGTACGAGAAGGAATACAGGCGCACCAGACTTGCACACAACATTCAGAACACAGGCAAGGGCATGTGGGCAGTGTCAAAGTATAGCCGGCTCAATGACCCGATTGAAGCAGCGGAGATAGTCCTTGGCCAACTGGACGCCAGGACGCTCAACGAGATGATTCAAGGGCATGCGTCTCCAGCGACACTGATCTCACTGCTCACAGACTTTCTGCCGATGGTCGCGCGAATTGGACGTGGCTATCTCAAGAGTGTCGCGGTGAGTGGACTCTGAATTCTGCGAGCCCCACACGGGAATAGAGTCAGCTCACAGGACAAGATTGAGAGGAGAGCTGCACCGGACTCGCCTCTTCTTTGGTACAATGCCGACAGTATGTGCGCCGGGGAGGCATAGTGGAGTCTCGTCTGATGGATGGTGCGCCGTCAGGAATCCAAGCGCTCTGATCGAGCAACAGCGGGATTGCGTCACTGTTCGTGCGATGGTGTGACCTCGACCGCGGTCGGCGTGGACTCCTTCACAACCCAGTCAGTACTACTGGACAGGACATGGAATATGTCGGCAGAAGCGGCTTCGAAATCCTCGTAGAGGCCGTACTCGCCTCCTGCAGCGTAAGGATGTCCGCCGCCCTTGAACAGCTTTGCGGCCTCGTTGCAACTAACATTCTCCCGTGTCCTACGGAATCCCAGCATCCCGCCCGGACTGAGCGTGACCAATAGGTCGGCCGCCCTTAGACCTTGATAGATAGACCTGAGATTGTTCTCATCGGAGGCAAAAGTACCCAAGTCCGTAGTGGTGACCCCAAGCGGTATCTCGACCACTCTGACGAGACGCCCGTGTATATCCATATCACGATGACCTTCAAGTGCCTTCCTCATCTTCTTCAACTTCTCCTTCCGGTAGTTCGACACTCTCCGTTCAAGCAGGTCATCCTTGAATCGTCCCGCCTGTTCATTCCACAGCCCTGCGATGCCTTCGTCAATCAGCTTGTCCAGCAGAGACCGGAGGGCCTGGGTCACGTCCTCCTTGCGCTCTATAGCTGAAAAACGAATCACAGAGAGAGCATCCGTCAGAGCTGTCGCGGCATCGATCTGTCTGAGGTTGAAGTCTGTGTCGTGTGCTATCCGTGCGAGTGACTCTGAGACCGGGTCGTCAGGCATCAGTACCCTGAATGCAATCTCAGCTGCACAGAGGTCATGACGCATCTTCAATACGGGCTTGTTGCCCAATGACAGTACGACCTTGAGACACTTCTCAGGCCATCGATGATGGTCAAGCCAGACGACTCTGCAGCCCTGCGCCACTGCACGTCTTAGAGCCTCACTTACCAGGCCGACAGATTCAATATCGATGCCGAGGTCTGTGACGACTATCAGAGTGTTTCTCAGTCCAGCGACCGTGGAGAAGGCATTCCCAAAGGACCCATAGTCGGTCAGCGAGACAGCATAGGGCAGACCATTCTTCTTCGCATAGCGGCAGGCTATGGCTGCGGAGGCCAGCCCGTCCACATCCTTATCGTGTGACACTGACGCTAGTGCGGATATGGCCGGGGACTTTCGCTCTGTTGTCTCGGTCATGTGAAGTCAGACTTACCCGAGTGCTCTGCCTTTTGATTCTTGTTCTTTAGTAGTTCAATTTGCGCAGTGACAGCAGACGGACACTCGGACATGCTCTCCATCGGTCATCTGCAGGTTGGTGCATTAGGTGCTTTACCACTTGTTCCAGTGCACGACCTCCGAGAGAGGCCTTCTTGTCGACCGCTGCAGTTCCTTCTCACGAGTCGCATCATCAAGAGTGGACAGGTCTGCGGCATATCCGAAGAAGACAACTGTGACAATCCGGTATTCATCTGGTATCCCAAAGCTCTTCTTGAGCATGGCTTCGTCCCAACCAGCTATCGGGTGGCCCATCAGACCAAGATGCACTGCTTGAAGCAACATGTTCTCGACAGCAAGCCCCACGTCCATCATGAAGTACGGAAGGCCATGTGCTGGACAACCGCCGTCTTCTTTCGCAGCAACCAGTATCATCACCGGTGCCTTCTTCCCATAGGCATTACCACGACTGAGAGCCTCGTGCCCTGCTGCAAGGGCCTCCGGTGTCCTCAGTACCACAAAGTTCCAAGCCTGAGTGTTGCTGCATGACGGTGCCAACCGACCGGCCTCAAGTATTGACTCGAGTTCAGCATCGCCTACCGGCCTGTCTGAGTATGCTCTACCACTTCTTCGTTCCCTGATCTCTCTCATCACGCGGTCCATCTTATCTACCCCTAAGGTTGTTGTTGGTTCGGCTGAGTCGGACGCAGGAGTCTTGTCACACTTAAGGGAAGACAGGAGACGCGAAACGCTCGGATGCCCGACAGACCCAAGCCCGCTCAGCTCATGGGCTGATGCCGCGACTACTCACTTCACTTCCATCACTGTGCCGCAGTGACTCGGGATTGGTTGATGACCACACACCGGTCCCATCCAGCAGACAAGCTCGCTGCCTTCCTTATGCATTTCCTTCCCACAGTGCACTGGCACAGGAACTGACTTACCACACTTAGGACAGACTAGTCGCGCCATCTGTATCACTACCCGAATAAGAGATAAACTATCTTGAACTAGGATGTCATGACATATGAACCTTAGCATCTGGCGGCGAGCGCCTATGAGTATTCAAGTTCTTGTTGATCTCTCCGAAGTTGTCCGTTACCATGAGCCAGTAGGGGCGATGCACGCAGTGTCAAACAACTCGTTCCACTCCGAAACCTTTTCTTACGACTGTGAGGCGGGGGTTAGCAGCAGCTGCCCAGAAGTTGGACGATCTTGGACATCGCTGCGTGGTGCATACGTACCTCCGTGCGGGAACTGAGAGCTCGCGGTCGGCTCGACACCTCACGAGACCTCGAGGAGTGACCCCAGTGCCG